>JAAANX010000061.1 GCA_009909085.1 Cyanobacteria bacterium GSL.Bin1
CGCCATAATGATCACCAATTTTAACGCGATCGCCGACACGATAAGGGGCTTCAAATAAGGCGACAATGCCAGCAATAATAGCCGTGGTATAGTCTTTAAAAGCAAACCCCAAAGTCAGCGCGATCGTGCCGGTTAGTGCAATTAAATTCTGTCCTGATAGATTCAAAAATAAGTTAACTAAATAACTAACAGTAATAATTAAAACCAGTCCTTTCCAGAACGGAACTGATTGTTTGATTAGTAACCGATAACGCCGTGGAACTTGCTCAGAAGCCCAAGTTGTTATAAACTGGATTGAAACTAATAAACCGTAACTAATTAAAAGAGCTAATCCTGCGAGAAAAAGTTTTTTCCATGTTAAATCTGTGAATAAATCTTCTGAGATTCTCTGACTATTTGTTGCTTGGGCAACTAAATAAAAAACAAGGGATTTAAAAAACATTAAATTTCTCCGATTAAAAAATTGTTTTGACTTAATTCTTGTTTGATTTTAGGATAGTAAAGTGGGCTAACACTTAATAAACCATTCTGCTGCTGAATAAAGTTGTCTCGTAATAAAACTTGAATTCTTGCTTGAATACTTTCACGCTTTTCACCTAAGCTTAGGGCAAGAGATGACCTTGTGATTATTCCATGTAGTAATAAAGAATGTAAAACATATCGTTCTTCAGCAGATAAACCCCGTAACTTGGGTAAACTGGGAGTAATCAGTTTTAAGTGTGTCATTTCTTCTACGTTTTCTTGACTGACTTCATCCACAGACATCTGAATCGATTCCAACCATAATGCCATTGCTACTTCACTTTCACCTTCTGATAAAGAGGCTAAAGTTTCCCAGAAAAATGATGAGTGATCGTCTTTCTCTTCTGGAATAAAACTCTCAATTACTGGCTGCAACCATTCCCATAGTTCTTCGCCACTTAAATTAGGAATGTTTACTCTTGCCTTTAAATAAGCATTGATTTGACACACATAATCTAGAAAAATCCAAGACCAATGATTACAACCTAAGAGCCAAAAACAATCAGGAGTGTGAACAATATGTTCTCGTAGCCAGATAATTCCTTCCCAACCCCCAATACATCGTAAAAAACATTGTTCTAAATTAGGAATAATAATTATCTTAGTTTTTGATTCCTGTGATGATTGAAATAAACGAGAATTATGTTCTTGCGTTATCCTTTCTATAGCCGTTTTTAACTGTTGAGTAATCTGAGCAGGTTGCTCGCGAAACCTTAAATCAGAAAAGGGGTAAATTACTTCAACTCCTTTTAAATAGTGTTGGGGGAAACTCGCTTGTATTAAACTTTCTAAATTACTCAGTGGCGAACCTAAAATGACTAAATGATTGGCATTTTGATCAGCTTCCCACTCCTTTAATTGTGATATAACTTCCCTTTCAATTGTGGTAATCCGAGAGGCAGGGTGAGGCAACTGACTGATGAGTTTTTCTAACTCAACTCTGACTGTTTCTGGAATCTCTTCCCAGGTTGGATCAGTGATTGGGGTTTCTGCTTGGGAAAACAAAGATTGGATTTGATTAAGAAACGAAAAAAGTGAGAAATTCATCTGAGTTGATAAAATGAGCTAGAACAGCAGATTCAAGAATAGTTTATTATGATTAATACTCATCAGCTACCAGTACTTCTCGTTTCAGAGTTAAGTTGTATTGATAATTTAAAAAATTAGGAGTTCTGAACTGAAAGACTATTCTCGATTAAAGCTCTCCTAGATAAATGGAATGATCCAATAAGTATTGAGATGAGAAAGCCAGATCAATCAACACTGATTATCGGTTATGGTAATGCCCTCCGTAGAGATGATGGCGTTGGCTTAAAAGTTGCCACAGAAGCAGAAAAATTAGGATTTTCTGGAACGCGATCGCTACGATGCCATCAACTAACCCCCGAACTTGCTGCCACGATTGCGGAAGTAGATCGCGTGATCTTTGTCGATGCAGGGATTAATTCAGATCCGGTTCAATTACAAGCGATTCAACCGGAAGAGGCAACCGGAACGCAGATGGGGCATTTTTGTGATGCGCGATCGCTGCTTGCCCTCAGTCAGATTTTATATCACTACGCCCCCCAAGCTTGGTTAATTACCATTCCGGCGGTAGATTTTGACTTTGGAGAACAGTTTTCTCCGCTTGCAGAAAACGGGATCACCCAAGCCTTAAAAATCATTGAAAAATTGCTCAGCACAGAGATAAATCCGCTAGGCTGAAATTAATATCCAATGTCTTCCCTTGACTAACTGGACTGGACGATTGATCATGCACGAAGTGGGAATCATGGAGCAATTGCTCGCGATCGCGACCGAACACGCTCACAAGGAAGGTGCAAGTTGCATTCATACCATTAAAGCGCGTGTCGGAGATTTATCAGGTGTTGTCCCTGAAGCCTTAGCATTCGCCTTTGATGTTACGGCAAAAGGAACCATTGCTGAAGCAGCAAGCTTTGAAATTGAGCGCGTACCAGCCCAATGTTATTGCACTACCTGCCAGCAATTATTTCAACCCAGCACTTGGATTCATGAATGTCCCCACTGCCATGAAATGAGTCATGACATTCGGCAAGGGAAAGAATTGGAACTTATTTCTTTGGAGATCTCTTAACTATGTGTGAAAACTGCGGTTGCGCTAACTCTACGGGGAATGTTCACCTCCATACTCACAACGCACCTCACCTGAGTCAACCCCGCCAAGTTGAAGTTCAGGAAGCGATCCTTGCTAAAAATGACCATCTCGCCGATCATTTACGCCAAAAATTCCACCAGCAAGGGATTCTCACCCTCAATCTTTTATCTTCTCCTGGTTCTGGGAAAACTAGCCTCATTGAGCGCACCTTAACCGATCTCGGGCTTGACTTTTCTATAGCGGTAGTTGTCGGCGACCTAGAAACGGATAATGATGCCCAACGGTTGCGCGGAAAAGGAGCATCAGTTGTACAAATCACCACAGGAAGTGTTTGTCATCTAGAAGCCAATATGGTGGAAACTGCCCTTGCACAAATGAATTTAGATGGCGTGCAACTCCTTTTCATTGAAAATGTGGGCAATTTAGTGTGTCCAGCTGCTTATGACTTAGGAGAGAGTGCCAGAGTGGTCTTGCTCTCAGCAACAGAAGGAGAGGATAAACCGCTCAAATATCCGACTTTGTTTAAAACGGCTGATGTGGTAGTTCTCAGCAAAATGGACATTGCCGAAGCAGTAGGATTTGATCGTGAGTTAGCCATGGAGAATGTCAAAAAAATTGCGCCGCAAGCTGAAATTTTAGAACTTTCAGCGCGATCAAATCTAAGATTGGGTAACGCTTCGATTCAATCGCGCACTGGACTAGAAAGCTGGTACGACTATTTGCAACAACGCTATCAAATGATCTCCAGCAAAAAGACAAGTCTCGAAGCAATCAAGCCGACAAGTGAAATGATATTCTCAACCCTAAAATGAAGAGGCGTCAATTGGTTCTTAATCGGACAAGCTTTTTAGATAGAGTAATGATTAACTCACTCTTCGCCCTAATAAAACGGGGCAGTTAGCGTAAACTCGAACGTAATCAGACAAAGAAGTCCCTAAGAGACGATCTAAATCTGGTAATGTTCTTGCAACGGTGGGGCGACGTTCGGGTGAGCCCAGCATCAATAAATCAACCTTATTTTCCTCTGCGATTTCGCACAAAGTTGGACCGGGTTTACCACCAGCAACAATTCCTTTGTAATTGACACCTTGTCTTTTGGCTTGCTCAATCACAGGTGCAAGGACAGCAGTTTTGTGAGCCTGTTCACCAGATAAAACTTCCTCTTTCTCCATCGCAGGATCGACTTGCACTAGCAATAATTGACCGGAAGGAATGTCCTTTAAGAGAAACAATGCTAACTCTAGACAATATTGGGCATCAGGAGATTGATCCACTGCGACCATAATTCGTTTCAGTCGCGTCACATAGATGTCATCTTTCACCAGTAGCATGGGGCGCGTTGAAAGTTGAAAGACATATTGACTGACTGAGTTTTCTAGAATCGACTCCAAGCGCTTTAACCCCCGTGATCCCATGATAATTAGGTCAGCTTCCATCTCCTCCGCGATTTCACAAACCGTGGTTTTCGGGTCTCCTTGACGCAAAACGGTAGAAACCTGTGTTGGATCAAGGTGCATTCGTTGAATCGCACCAGCAACGACTTTTCCCCCTTCCTCCCATTTTTCCATCATGGCTTCACTTGTAGTTTGTGGGGGAACAACGTGCAAAATTGTGATTGAAGCATTTTTGAGAGATGGCAGTTGTAATAAATACTGCAACATTTCTTCAGAATGACCGGTTCCCGAGTCAGCCAGCAAAATTTTATTAAGCATAGTTAAATTTCCCCTCCCAATTGATTACAAACCGATAACGCTAAGCCAGGCAATTACCTGAGCCTATCTATGTTTACCAATACCATGATTGGGGAGTCCCTGCTTCTCAAACTGTAATGACTTTTAAAACTTGCTCATCTAATCTTCGTGGTGGAGACTCCCATCATAGTCGAAGGCTTGATGGGAGACGGGGCTTTCAAGGGGGCGAATTCATTTCGCCCCACAGCCCCTCAGGAAACCACGCCTCCTCGTTGTGTTTTTACAGAATAAATATTAGAATGTGAACAATGATTGAAGTTTAACCAATGGTTGAGAGAGCTTACAAATACCGTTTTTACCCGACACCGGAGCAAGAAAGGATTCTACGCCGGACCATGGGTTGTGTGCGGTTGGTTTACAACAAAGCTCTCCATGCCAGAACTTCTGCTTGGTACGATAAGCAAGAAAGGATGGGGTATTCCCAAACGTCCAGCTTGTTGACTCAGTGGAAGAAGCGAGAAGACTTGCAGTTTCTCAATGAGGTTAGCTGTGTACCACTTCAACAAGGTCTGAGGCATCTGCAAAAGGCATTTACCAACTTCTTCGCTAAACGTACTGGTTATCCCAGTTTCAAGAAAAAACGTAATGGCGGGAGTGCTGAGTTTACCAAGTCTGGCTTTAAGTTCAAGGACGGTCAGCTCTGGCTTGCTAAGTGCAAAGAACCTCTTCACATTAAATGGTCTAGAGATTTACCAGGAAGTGCTACCCCTTCCACGGTTACGGTTAAAATTGATGCTTGGGGACGATGGTTTGTCTCTTTGTTTGTCAATGACCAGACACTCAATCAACTTCAGAAAACTAGTAATAGCGTTGGGATTGATGTTGGTATTAACACTCTGATTACCACAAGCGAGGGAGAAAAGGTTAGTAATCCAAGACACTTTAAGCGTTTGTACCAGAAACTTAGAAGGGCGCAGAAAAGTTTGAGCCGGAAAACCAAAGGCTCTAATAACTACAAAAAAGCTTGTCTTCAAGTAGCTAAAGTACACGCAAAGATTAAAGATGCGCGGACTGACTTTCTCCATAAGCTGTCCACTGACCTGGTTAGGCGCTATGACTTGATTGCTATTGAAGATTTGGCAATTAAGAACATGGTGAAGAATCGAAAGCTCGCTCAAGCGATTTCTGATGTTGCTTGGGGAGAATTGATTTGCCAACTCGATTACAAGTGTCAATGGTATGGAAAAGAGTTGGTTAAGATTGACCGATTTTTTCCTAGTAGTAAACGCTGTGGCAATTGTGGACATACTGTTGAAAAGTTGCCTTTGAATATTCGTCAGTGGGAGTGTCCGAGTTGTGGTAGTCAGCACGATCGAGATCTAAACGCGAGTAAGAATCTAGAAGCTGCTGGGCTAGCAATGTTAGCTTGTGGAGCAAGTGTAAGACCCGAAAAGAGTAAATCTCGGAAGGCAACTGCTAAGAAGCAAGAACCTAAACTGGGGAACGAGCCGGAATCAATTCCGGCTCGCAAGCCCCAGCGCATTCCGCGTCGTGAGGTTTAGGAATCTCCCGTTATAGCCAAAGGTTTAACGGGAGAGGATGTGACTCGTTCCCCGGAATTGAATTCCGGGGCTTGCGAGTCACCGTTGGTCAAGATTGCCATGAGTGACCTGTATTGAAAAGTCTCATCTAACCGATTTAGGGTTTTTATCAAGATCAATTGCCGTCTGCTTAATATTTTGTTACAACAGAAGGGACTCTCCAATTTCATGACAAAGTGCAATTGGGTGAGGACTCGGCGCCGAAGAGATAGTTTTGACAGGGTTTCTAGCTGAAAAGTCTGTTATTGCTATAGCAAAAAACGCGCATGAGACATTTTTCCTTTCCTATTCTGTACAGATGTCCTTAACTACTTCTGTACAATTCAGTTTTCACAACGGAGGTTTTCATGATTGGTGGCTTAGCCGATTTTCAAAATAAGGGTAGTGACTGGGGAGAGAACCTTCTCAATAGCGTTGCAACTAATACTCTTCGCCACCTGTTTACACGCTGTGATGATTTAAAGGTGAAGGTGCGCTGTCATCCCTCTAGCAAGCTTCTGCAGGGGAGCATTGATAGCTTCGATATGAGTGGGAAAGGGTTAGTAATTCGTAAAGCATTTCGCACGGAGGAAATGTGGTTTGAAACGGATGCGGTTGCGATTGACTTTAGTTCGGCGTTGAAAGGGAAGATCGCATTGAAGCAGCCCACACAAGCGATCGCGCAAGTTAAACTCTTAGAAGAAGATATCAACATTGCCTTTAAAGCAGAATTAGTGAGAAAACGTTTAGAGAACCTCACAACTCCTTCTTTAACTGAGTTGTCTAATGGCGATCCAGTTTCTTTTACTGAGATTAATTTAACCCTATTAGCGCAAAATCAAGTTCAACTCGATGCTAATGCTAATTTAGGAGCAGCAGGGGTAATTCCGGTGAGTCTGATTTGTACGCTGGGCTTAGAACGACGACGCAAACTACTATTCAAAAACGTTCAGTTTCAAGCTGATAATGTCCCTCAAGAGCATCGCGCGACTAGTGAAAAGCTAACAGAAGTCCTCGGAGAAATTTTAAATAATATGATTGATTTAGATCGCTTCAATCTTGATGGTGTAAAGATGCGCATTAACCGTCTAGAAACCCAAGGCAAAGCTCTCGTCTTTAGTGGTTATGCTCAAATTGACCATGTTCCTAGTGTCGGATAAAAAACAGAGTTCGAGAACGGCTGAATATTTGCCGTTTTCAAACTCTCCTCTGATTCTGAAATTAACCTGACCTCCTGCCTCTAAAGTAGACAGGATTTTTAAGTTGCTGTTCAAATCGGGATGGCAGGATTTGAACCTACGACATCCTGCTCCCAAAGCAGGCGCGCTACCAAGCTGCGCTACATCCCGTTAAGTCCTCAGCTATTTTAACGTAGATTGAAATCAATTGGGAAGTTTTTTTAAAAGAAATTTGTTCTTTTTCAGGGAGAAGCTCCTGTTATAAGATCAAGAGGACTTCTCCTGCCCAAAACCAACCCATTATTCAGGGTACCAAAACATCCCTTTAATTCCCTCAGGATCAGGAATAAAGCCGAGGCGATGATAAAACTGAACGACTTCGGCATCAGCAAAGAGCGTGATGTTGCTAATATCTTCTTGACGGAGGCGCTTAATTATATAATTCATTAAAGCTTTTCCCAGTCCTTTTCCTTGAGCTTGAGGATGAACCACCACATCCCAAATCGTTGCATTAAAGGCATGGTCAGAGGTAGCCCGAGCAAACCCAATCAAGCGTCTGCTAGCGCCTTTTTCCTCCCACATTGACACCACTAAAAAACTGTGTTGCATTGCTTTGCGAACTTTCCGCAGGGGGCGACGAGACCATCCAACGGCATCGCACAGTTCTTCGAGTTCATAAAGATCAATGGAGCGAGTTGTACTAAAAAGAATCTTTGTATCCTGTTGCGTCTCACCCTTTTTTAGCAAAGTCTCTTCCTCTGATGAAGTTGATGAAGGCGCGATCGCGTTTGAGCTACTATTAAATAAACTTTTCCAAAATGCCATGCGGTCTGCGAGTCGCTTATTCGTTAATTTCTAACCAGGTACATCCTGTAACTAGCTAGTCAGCTTTATCCCTTAAAGCTTCTTAAAAATCATAACATATCCCCCTTTTTGTCAACAGGGCTCTGATCGAGGCAGCTTCAGGATTATTCTGATTTATTCAATCACTATTTTTTTATTTAGTTATCAATTAAGTTAATGACTCTCCCCATCTAAAAACTGACTTAAATTGCTTGTCTATCAAGTCTTGCTCCGGTCTGAAAACCGTTGTCCACGGTCAAATTAAGTTAAGATAGCAATTAAGTTTAACTAGTTTCTTTGATATCCAAATCAGAGTCTTCGTGTGTCTGCCTAATCCTCTACAAGTCACTGTTGACATCAGTAACTATGCCCTCAATCAATATTTCTGGTATAACTCACGCCTATGACTTTCTTCCTGCTCAAATTCAAACCAACGCGCCGGTTGTCGTTTTGATTCACGGTTGGTTACTTAGTCGTCAATACTGGCAACCTCTTGTTCAAAATCTTACTCTCAATTATTCCTGTCTTTGCTACGATTTACGCGGATTTGGTGACTCGCAAGCATCCGATCAACAGAAGAGCAATTATAGTTTGCTGAGCTACGCTCATGACCTCAAAACGTTATTAGAAGAGCTAGAGATCAAAGAGGCTTGGTTAGTCGGTCACTCTCTTGGCGGTAGTATTGCCCTGTGGGCAGCTCAGTGCTTTTCAGAGCGAGTCCGAGGGGTCATTTGTTTGAATGCCGGTGGCGGTGTCTATTTGAAAGAAGAATTTGATCGCTTTCGCCAAGCGGGACAACAGTTAATTAAATATCGACCGCAATGGCTGCCTTATCTTCCTCTGATTGATGTCTTGTTTACTCGCGCGATGGTTGCCAAACCTCTTGCTCGATGTTGGGGTCGTCAACGGGTCATTGATTTTGTTAAAGCCGATGCTGTTGCAGCAGTGGGTTCCTTATTAGAGTCAACCACGGAAGCGGAAGTCCATCGCCTGCCGCAACTGGTTTCTCAACTCAAACAACCTGTGTATTTTGTAGCGGGGGAAAAAGATCGGATTATGGAACCCAAATATGTAGGCCATCTAGCGAGTTTCCATCATTTATTTCAATGTCAAGGAAATAATCTCATCGAGATTCCTGATTGTGGTCATATGTCAATGGTCGAGAAAACCGAGCAAGTGACAATAATTTTGGAAGAGATTTTATCGAAACAAGATCAAGCCGTTACCGACCCTGGTTAATTGTTCCTGACCTTCAATTATGTTAAGATATAGTTTGATGTGAGTATTAATTAATGATAAGGATTAGGCAAGAGAGAGCCGAACCTTGGAGATTTCAATCGACTCCTCTAAAAAAGCAGAAAGCTCTTGATCAAGGAAAAGGGACATTTATGGCTTTGTTGAAATGGGAAAAGTGATCCAGAACTCCTAGCTGTCCATGATGCATGATCGAGCCATACTCACGAAGTGACAGCTTTTATCATAAACTTGATTAAGCGCGATCAGTCTCTCAAATCTTCAAATTAGGTAAAAAGTTGGATGACGAAAGTAGTTCTCAACAATAATGAACAGATAGAGTCAGCCTTACGTCGCTTTAAACGTAAAGTATCTCAAGCAGGAATTTTTGCCGATATGAAAAAAAATCGGCACTTTGAGACCCCTGCTGAAAAGCGTAAACGAAAAGAAATCAGTCGGCACCGAGAACGTCGTCGGTTTCGTAATCGTAGAAATAAGAAGTAGAATTCCACAAGGAGCAACATGGTACAAGCAAAATCGGGCGACACCGTCCAAGTTCGCTACACAGGGAAATTAGAAGATGGAACGGTCTTTGATTCTTCTGAAGGTCGTGAACCCTTAGAATTTGCGATTGGAGAAGGTCAAATTATCCCTGGGTTTGAACAAGCAGTGATTGGCATGGCTGAGGGAGAATCGAAAACGGCAGAAATTCCCTCAGAAGAAGCCTATGGACCCCATCGTCCGGAAATGGTTTTAGAAGTTGACCGCGAACAAATTCCAGAAGATATTGAGGTCCAAACGGGCCAACAGTTGCAAGTTCAGCATCCCAGCGGTCAACAAATTCCCGTCGTTGTCACCGGAGTGGCGGATTCTAAAGTGACTCTCGATGCCAACCACCCGTTGGCCGGTCAAAATTTAACATTTGACATTGAGTTGGTAAAAGTCGCCTCCTAATGGAAGATCAATCATCTGTTTAATAGATTGGAAAGGGACAAGCATGTAACTGCATTTTGTCCCTTCTCTTTTTTCTGATTGATTAACCGGTGTTCCGCATGCCCGCTGCGATCCCATTGAGGGTTAATAACGCTCCTCGCAGTAATTCCTCTTTGCTATAGCGGAAGTGAATTACTTCTGATGCGCTTTCATTACTGTACTGGCGCAAACGTTTGATCAGAGAGACTTGTAAGAAGCCTAAGGGAACAATTGTACGATTTCGTAACTGTACTGAACGCTGTAAATCGGGATCCCCATCAAGAAGTTTTTCGTGATTGGTAATGAGACGCACTAATTCACTGGTCAGATAATACTCATGGGAAATTTGTTGAAAAATGCGTTCAAACCGTTCATAATCCTCAGGATTTCCCAGTTCTTTCAGATAATGGTGAGCAATCTGGAGGTCAACTTTGGCTAAGGTCATTTCGACCTTGGAAATGACCATGCGGAAAAAGGGCCATTTCCAGTAAAAGTAACGAAGCAGCTTAATGTTTTGCTCAGATGTTCTTGTTGTATCTTGATATAAAAAGTCTTGCAGTGCCGTTCCAACACCATACCATGCCGGAAGTAAGAAACGGGTTTGTGTCCAACTAAACACCCAAGGAATAGCGCGCAGTGAACTTAAGTCTTTTTTTCCACCTTGGCGACGGGCAGGACGGGAACTAATTTGCAGCTGGCTGATTTCTTGAATCGGTGTGACAGAGAGGAAAAAGTCGAGAAAATCCGGTTCTTCATAAATTAAAGCCCGGTAATGTTGGCGCGATCGCGTTGCCAAACGCTCCATAATACTTTGCCAAGGATTAATATCATCGAAGCCACTACCCAGCAAACTGGCTTGAATGACAGCTGTGGTTGCGGTTTCTAAATGATACAGCGCCAGTTCAGGAAGGGAATATTTCGAGGCAACCACTTCTCCCTGTTCAGTAATTTTAATCCGTCCATTGATGGTTGAACTCGGTTGAGCAAGAATCGCTTCATACGTTGGTCCTCCCCCTCGTCCAACAGAACCGCCTCGCCCATGAAAAATTCGTAAAGAAACGCCATAACATTGCGCTAAAGTTTGCAGGGCTTTTTGGGCTTTATGAATTTCCCAATTACTGCTTAGGAAACCGGAATCTTTATTGCTATCCGAATATCCAAGCATCACTTCTTGAATATCATACTGGTCAGTATTTTCCTGACTATATCCTCCCGCTAAGCAAGCCCGATACAACGGGAGTTCAAAGAGAGCTTTCATTACAGAGGGGGCTCTTAGCAAGTCATCAACGGTTTCAAATAAGGGAACCACTTGCAGCGTGCATTTTCCAGTGGCTGGATCATAAATTCCCGCTTCTTTAGCCAGGAGTAACACTTCTAAAATGTCACTTACCTGATGACTCATACTGATAATGTAAGTTTGGCAAACTTCGCAGCCAAATTCTTGTTGTAATTTTCTTAAAAGCCGAAAGGTTTCAATGGTTTCTCGGGTGGTTTCCGAAAAAGGCAATTCTCCGGGAATGAGAGGACGGCGAGTTTGTAACTCTTCACTCAGCCATTTGACGCGCTCAGCTTCTGAGAGTTGGTTATAAGAGCGCGGTAGAATTTGTAGGTATTCAGTAATTTCATCGATGGTTTCCGAGTGACGAGAAGACTCTTGGCGCATGTCCAGTTCCACCAAGTTGAAACCGTAAATTTCGACTTGGCAAATGAGATGTTCGAGTTCGCGACACGTGAGTCCAGTTTCTGTGAGGCTGCGTTGAATCAGTTTCAGTTCTGCTAAAAATTCTTCCCCAGAGTTGTAGATTGTTTGACGATTTTTCTCAATCGTTTCTCTTGGGGCGGTTTGTTCTGAAGATAAGAAATGATTGCGCTGGAGGGTATGTTCTAAACGTTGCTCAATATAGGCAAGTTTCAGGCGATATGGTTCTCGACGATAGCGAATAGATAACCGCTCGTATACGTCCGGCATCAAAGCGCGATCGCGCTCTAAAGATTCTAATAATTCTGGTAAAACATCACTCCAATGCAAAGACAAACTCAATAGGGTGCTGAGTCGCTTCACGGAACGCAAATACCGTTCTAAAACAATGTTGCGCTGGTAACAAGCGGTTTCCCAAGTGACCGCTGGGGTGACCGAAGGATTACCATCGCGATCGGCCCCTACCCACGAGCCAAAGCGACAGAAATTATTTTTCGGAGGATGTAACTCTTTAAAAGAGTTTTTTAACGCTTGTTTGAGGCGATAAGAAAGATGAGGAATAGTATCGAATAAAACTTCTTGGAAATAGTGGAGTGCATAATCCACTTCATCTAAGACTTCCGGTTTAAACTGGTGAAGTTCGTCTGTACGCCACCACAAACGAATTTCTTCTTTCAATTGTTCTGTTGCTTCAATTGCTTCCGGAGACTCCATAAAGCCTAAACTTTGGGCAGCCATTTCACATTGGTCAATATGCTGCAAAATCCGAGACATTCGACGTTGTTTTTTACGGATTGTTTGCCGCACGATCTCTGTAGGATGAGCGGTAAACACCAATCGGATATCAAGCTTGTTCAGTAACCGTTGAATTAGTTGAGGGGGAACATTTAGTTTATTCAGATAAGGAAATAGCCAGTCAAAGGTTCCTGCTTTTTGGTACGTTGAATTGCCTTGCCAGGTTTTTTCCAGTAGTTCCGCCCCTAAAACACTGTGAGAATTTTCACTTCTCGTCTCTTCAGAAGCAGTTTCTCTTAGCGAAAATTTTTCTTCTCCTTTGTCATAGCTAACATGCCGATTAAGCTGTTGCTCTCGTTGTTCATAATGTTGCTCAACAATATTAATGAGCTGAAAATATAGGGCAAAGGCACGTGCTGCTCTGACGGCATCGTTAAGAGGCAGTTCCTCGATCAGTTGCGGCACTGAAGAAGTGGGTAATCCAGTCGCTTGTCCTTCTGGCGATCCCATTGATCGGAGTTGTTGCAATAAATCAACCAATTCCTGACCACACTCGGCTTTCAATACAGATTCCCATAAATCTTCAATTAACCTAATACGATAGGTCAAGAATGTATCGGAACGGGAGGATTTATTGGTGTCTTGGCTGAATGCTTGCAACAGAGAACTCATGATCTTCATTCAATAATACTGGAGAAATTTCAACCAACCTAATACTTAAGGAGAGGAGTTTGCAATTTATATTTTTCTATTACAGTGCAGCCCTCAGAGCTTGGTCTGCTCGCCATTATACCCATTCTCTCCTCTAGATGAGGGTTACAATTCACGTTTTTATTCTTTAATTTCTATCTCAGATTGTTGCTGAAGATGAAGAATAGGCAAACGGGCACCCCGAAAAACTTCTTCACTTGCTTCACCAATACTGGTCAATCCTTCCTGCAGCGATCTCGCTCCCACTAAACCGGCTAAAAAGGGAACAGTTAATAAACTGAGCGCCATCTCTACTTGTCTTTGATGATCTTGATTCACTGGTTTTTCCATTAGACTTGAGTTTGCTTCTTGAGTCTTCTCTAACCATTATCAAGGGTTGTCCCTTCTTAATTCAACATAAGCAAAACTGATTATACTAATAAGTTAATTGAATTTACAAAACTTGACATTTTATTAAGATAAGCCATATATTTTTAATCAAGCTCGATTAAAGCTTACTTAATTAAATCATAGTTATCCAAAACGGAATCATACCTACAATGACAACCACCTTACAGCAACAACAAAGCCAGAATCTCTGGGAACGGTTTTGCCAGTGGGTCACCAGCACCGAAAACCGCCTCTACGTCGGTTGGTTTGGCGTGCTCATGATCCCCACCCTCTTAACCGCCACCACCTGCTTTATCATCGCCTTCGTCGCCGCGCCTCCGGTTGACATCGACGGCATTCGTGAACCCGTCGCCGGTTCCTTACTCTATGGAAACAACATCATCTCCGGTGCCGTTGTTCCTTCCTCCAACGCCATTGGACTTCACTTCTACCCGATCTGGGAAGCAGCATCCTTAGACGAATGGCTCTACAACGGTGGACCTTACCAGCTCATCGCCTTCCACTTCTTAATCGGAGTCTTCTGCTACCTCGGACGGGAATGGGAACTCTCCTATCGTCTCGGAATGCGCCCTTGGATCTGCGTTGCCTTCTCCGCACCTGTTGCAGCAGCCACCGCCGTCTTCCTCATCTATCCCATCGGACAAGGTTCTTTCTCCGACGGAATGCCCTTAGGAATTAGTGGCACCTTCAACTTCATGTTCGTGTTCCAAGCTGAGCACAACATCCTCATGCACCCCTTCCACATGCTCGGCGTCGCCGGTGTCTTCGGTGGTGCTTTATTCTCCGCCATGCACGGTTCCTTGGTAACTTCCAGCTTAGTGCGTGAAACCACCGAAAACGAAAGCCAAAATAACGGCTACAAATTCGGACAAGAAGAAGAAACCTACAACATTGTTGCTGCCCACGGTTACTTTGGTCGTCTGATCTTCCAATACGCCAGCTTCAACAACAGCCGCAGCCTGCACTTCTTCTTAGCCGCCTGGCCCGT
>JAAANX010000062.1 GCA_009909085.1 Cyanobacteria bacterium GSL.Bin1
TATTCAAAGAATTAATTTCCACCTTTTTTCTCGAATTTCTTGAGCTTTTCTTTCCTCAAGTTTTGGAATATCTTGAACCCGAATCTATTACTTTTCGGGATAAAGAAGTCTTTACCGATGTGACAAGGGGAGACCGCTACGAAACCGACTTGTTAGCCGAAGTACAGTTTCGGGGAGAAGACTCTTACTTTCTGATTCATCTAGAAAATCAAGCCTCATCTCAAAGTAACTTTAACCAGAGAATGTTCCGTTACTTTGCGCGGTTACATGAAAAATTTGATTTACCCATTTATCCCATTGTCATTTTCTCTTATGACCAACCGAAAAAACAAGCGATTAATTATTACCAAGTTGAATTTCCTGATTTCCAAGTCTTACAATTTAACTATCGGGTGATTCAGCTTAACCGCTTAAACTGGCGAGATTTTCTCAATCAAGCTAATCCAGTGGCTTGCGCGTTAATGGCAAAAATGAACATTGCCCCCACCGAACGTCCGCGAGTCAAGTTGGAATGTCTGCGTTTATTAGCCACTTTACGTCTAAACCCAGCTCGAATGCAACTAATTTCTGGGTTTGTTGATACTTATCTCCGTTTAACCGCAAGCGAGTTAGAAGTGTTCAATCAAGAATTTGAACAAATTGAATCAATAGCCGTCAAGGAGGGAATTATGGAAATTACAACCAGTTGGAAAGAAGAAGGAAAAGAAAAAGGAAAGCAAGAATTAATCCTTCACTTACTTAATCATCGTTTAGGAGAGTTATCTTCAGAAACGCAAGCAGAGATAATGAGTTTAAACAGTTCTCAGTTAGAGGAATTAGGTGTTGCTATGTTTAATTTAGAAAATGAGGATGATCTGAACTCTTGGTTAGCTAATTCTCCTACGAATAATTGATCATACTCAAGTGCGATTGAATTTTATCCATAGAACGGGGTTAAATGAGGCAAAACTTTTATTCATGCAAGCTGATCATTGCTTGAGTCAGTCTTTAGCGCAATTGGAATTTATCTATGGTGCGCGATCAGACTCCGTCTTAGCTGCGTGAACGTGTTTGGAAAGAAATGAGAACACCGCGATCGCGCCAAAGTATAGTAAGTGACTTAATCCAACTGATAGACAATTCTAAAGCATGCGAATATCCCAATTTAAATGCACAACAGCTTAGCCTACTCAGAAATGTTAATTTTTACTCAGCGTTACGATGAGAAATGGGAAGCAAATGATTCGCTTTCCCTGGATGCCGAAGCGCGATCGCGCCCTCGTCAACATCTCACCTTAGACAGTGGAGAAGCCTGTTATTTACGCTTACCGCGAGGGACAATCTTGCAAGCGGGAGACTGTTTAGAATCAGACGATAGGACAAGTATCGTTCGGATTGTTGCGAAGCCAGAAGCAGTCTTAACAGTTAAAGCCACTCAACCTGAAGAGTTACTCAAAGCAGCGTATCATCTGGGAAATCGTCATGTTCCCTTAGAAATTACCCTTGATTACTTGCGATTGTCTCCTGATCCCGTTCTCAAAAAAATGCTTGAACACATGGGATTAACTGTAATTGCAGAAGTAACCCCGTTCTTCCCAGAACTAGGGGCTTATCATCAGGGTCATTAATCAGTAAAATAGAGTTGATGCACTAGACAGGTAACAACCATGAGGTTTGAAGACTTCACCAGCGCGATCGCGCAAGGAAAACCTTGTCCTAGTTCCTTACCTCCTGCTTTACAAGGCTTATGGATTGATCGACAAGGCAACTGGGACAAAGCTCATCAAATTGTCCAAGATGCCAATGATCAAGATAGTGCCTGGGTTCATGCTTATCTGCATCGGGAAGAAGGAGATATCGGCAATGCCCGTTATTGGTATCGACGGGCGGGAAAACCAGCGAGTCAAACCAGCTTAGCTACAGAATGGGAAGACATCGCTAAAGCACTTTGTTCTAAACTCTCTAGCGTTCCTTCCTAGGATGCAGCGCAAACCGTCAACAAAATCATCGTGTGATTCTTAAACTCCTCCAACTCTCTAGTTCTGCCTTACCCTTGGGTGCCTACAGCTACTCCGAAGGGTTAGAAACTGCCATTGAACGACAGATGATTCAGGGCGAGGAAGGATTAAAACAATGGCTGCGGGAGGAACTCTCACACGGGGCAATTCGCCTGGAAACAGCGTTGATGCTTCGGGGATATCGCTGTTGGCTAACCGGAGATTTAGAGAGATTACAGGCTTGGAATCACTGGGGGAGTGCGGTTAAGGAAACGTCTGAACTCCGAGAACAGAGTTGGCAAATGGGAAATACGCTAACTCGTTTGCTATTGGCATTAGACAGTAATTCTGAGTTAGAAGAAGGGATGAAAGCAGTGGGAAAACCTTGTAATAGCGCGATCGCGTTTGGCATTGGTGCCGCCCACTGGCAAATCGATGAAGATTCAGCGGTTTTGGGTTATCTTCACAGTTGGGCAACGAATCTGATGAATGCCGGTGTCAAATTAATTCCCCTGGGTCAAACCACTGGACAGCAAATTCTGTTACAACTACACACTGACATAGAAAATACAGCAACAGCCGTTTTGCCTCTTGCCGATGATGATCTCTACACCTGTAGCTGGGGGCTAGGGCTGGCGAGTATGCAGCATGAAACCCAGTACAGTCGGTTATTCCGCAGTTAAGAGGGACTTTTAGACTGCCCTTGCTGCACCATAATTGCCACAGGGAGTCTTAATACCGTCTTTGCCAATTGCGATAGACCAAATTTCAATTGCAGCGATCGCGGTAAGGCTTGCCAACTTACACGAACAAAGCCAAAACGAGCATAAAACTGCGCCAGTCTTTTCCCTAAACATTCTAGATAAAGAGGCTGAGTCGCTTCTTCAATTAGGTGTTGGGTTAAAGCGGTTCCTAAGCCGCGATCGCGCCAAGGTTTTGCGACGACTAAACTGCCTAATTCCTGGGCGTTTTCAAAGCTGCGTAACTGTCCACAAGCAATCACTTTTTCCTTATATTCAATCACCCAAAATTGCTGCCAGCGCAACTGCGTCGGATCAAGCTTTGCACTCAGCACTAATTGGCGAATGCGCCACTGATCCTGGGCAGTGGCACGTCGAATCAGACATCCAGTGGGTAAAGAAGCAGAAGGAACTGTCATTTATGAACTCAACAATTTTTGCAGTGATTCGTCTTCTAATCCCATTTCTGCCATTGCCTCTTTGAGAGAGGAACGGAAACGATTGAGATCTGAGGCATAACCACAGAGTTGGGCAGCCGTAGCGATCCCTTTTGAGACGTTGGCTTTGGCACAGTTGATTAATTCTTCACCCGTGAGGGGATAATCTCCGGAAAGGAGTTTTGCTTTTGAGTCACCCCAAAATGCGCTCAACGTACAAGTTTGCTGATTGCCATCTGTTTTAATCGACCAACGATAGAGAATATCTGGCGATTGTGGATCAACTCCCACTTCCAGGAGTTTTGCCCCCATATAGTAGTTCATTTTCTTCAGTTCTTGTTGTCTGACTTCGAGGGGTTGGTCTTTTTTGATTGTACGTTCAAGATGAGCTTGCGTCGATTTCGGCATAACTGCAATTTTTTTGGGTTCGTTACCTGATCATGATTTAGTTTAGCCATTTCACAAATCTTCAACAAATGATTCAACAACGGTTAATCCTCATTACTCCCGTACTTTGGGATTGGATCAGAATCCGTTAAGATAAGAATTCGACCAGAGAAGAAACAGAAGGAGGAAGATGTAGTGGCTGAATTTGATTATGATCTAATCATTCTTGGTGCAGGAGTCGGTGGACACGGCGCAGCCCTTCATGCCGTCAAACGCGGACTCAAAACGGCCATCATTGAAGCAAAAGATATGGGAGGCACTTGTGTCAATCGCGGTTGCGTGCCCTCGAAAGCCCTACTCGCTGCATCTGGACGAGTCAGAGAATTACAAAATTCCCATCACCTAGAAAGTTTAGGAATTAATGTCGGCAACGTTAACTTTGATCGCGCTACGATTGCTAACCATGCCCAAAGCCTGGTAGAAAAAATTCGCGGGGATATGAGCAATAGCTTAGATCGCCTGAAAGTTGATACCATCAATGGCTGGGGCAAACTCGTTGCGCCGCAAAAAGTCAGTATCCTCACTGAAGAAGGGGAAAAAACAATTACGGGACGGGATATTATTCTCTCTCCCGGTTCAACGCCTTTCGTCCCCCCTGGTATTCAAATTGATGGTAAAACCGTTTATACCAGTGATGATGCGCTGAAATTAACCTCGATTCCTGATTGGATTGCGATTATCGGTAGTGGTTACATTGGCTTAGAATTTTCTGATATTTATTCGGCACTGGGATCAGAAATTACGATGATTGAGGCGCTCGATAATCTCATGCCAGGCTTTGATCGCGATATTGCTAAAATTGCCGAACGAGTGTTGATCAAACCCCGTGATATTGAAACCTACACCGCCACGCTAGCGAAAAGTGTCAAGCCTGGTTCTCCGGTTGTTATTGAACTAGCGGATGCCAAAACCAAGGAAGTAACCGAAGTTCTGGAAGTGGATGCGGCGTTAGTGGCAACGGGAAGAATTCCCGCCACGAAAAACATTGGCTTAGATAATCTGGGGGTAGAAACAGATCGTCGCGGTTTTATTCCGACGAACGACCATTTACAAGTCACTGTTAATGGTGAACCAGTTCCCAATTTATGGGCAATTGGCGATGCCACCGGCAAAATGATGTTAGCTCATACTGCTTCGGCACAAGGCATTTCTGCGGTTGAAAATATCTGTGGCGATGAACATATTGTCAATTATCGGGCGATTCCTGCGGCTGCCTTTACCCATCCCGAAATTAGTTATGTCGGGTTAACGGAAGATGCAGCAAAAGAATTAGGCAAAGAGGAAGGATTTAAAGTAAAATCGGTTCGCACCTACTTCAAAGCCAATTCTAAAGCCCTTGCAGAAGGAGAAGAAGATGGCGTCGCAAAAATTATCTATCGTCAAGATACCGGAGAATTACTCGGGGCACATATTATTGGGATGCACGCTTCCGATTTAATTCAAGAAGCAGCCAACGCGATCGCGTCGGGTCAACCGGTACAAAACTTAGCCTTTAATGTCCACACCCATCCCACCCTTTCTGAAGTGTTAGATGAAGCGTTCAAACGAGCAGAAGTTAAGGCTTAATGATTTTTCCGTGGGATGTCTTGATGTTTTTCTTCGCAGCCAGTCGTGCTAGTCTAGTCTTAGACTAGCCTAAATTTAATCACACCGTTATGAAAACAGTTGGCGCCTATGAAGCAAAAACTCATTTGCCTAAGTTATTAGATGAAGTGGCTGCGGGAGAACAAATTACAATTACTAAACACGGGCATCCTGTTGCTCTGCTAACCCCCCTTCCCAAACCAACCTCTCCTGATGTCTCCACTGTGATTCAAGGATTACGGACTTTACGTCGTGAAATGACATTAGCCGGATTATCAGTCCGACAAATGATTGAAGAAGGGAGACGGTTTTGACTCGTTTTGTTTTAGATTGCTCGGTTGCATTAAGCTGGTGTTTTGAAGATGAAAGCGATCCTTATGCTGATCGGGTCCTTGATTCTTTACAAGAGACAAGCGCGATCGTTCCGCAATTGTGGACGTTAGAAGTAACAAATGTTCTGTTAGTTGCAGAGCGTCGTTTCCGTATCACCCGCGCGCAAACGGGAAGATTAGTGGCGTTACTTCAAGCTTTACCGATTAACACGGATGAGCAAACAGCAATTCGTGCCCTAGAAAGCACTCTTGCCATTGGAAGAATGGAAATGCTCTCCGCCTACGATGCGTCATATCTAGAACTTGCGATCCGTGAGGGACTTCCCCTAGCAACTCTTGATCGTCAATTAGCACAAGCGGCTAGTAACTGCGGTGTTTCTCCGTATTTAATTTAGACAACAATCTGATTAGTCATATTCTGAAAAATTTCTATTGGTAATGCAAATTAGAAGACGACCTCCAAACCCCGCCGTTAATGTTGATACGGTTCGCTACCAAGTGGCATTTCCGAATGATGAACCGCAAAATATTCTCGAAAAAATTGTTTGGCAAAAAGAGAAAGAAGTGGATCGCCAACGGGAAAAACTTCCCTTTCTCCAGTTAGGAAAACAAGTTAAAGAAAATGCTCCACCAGTACGAGATTTTTTGGGGGCTTTGCAGCATGGAAACCGAAATCCCGCATTGATTGCAGAAGTGAAAAAAGCTTCTCCCAGTAAAGGAGTGATTCGAGACAATTTCGATCCGATTGCGTTAGCCAAAACCTATGAGCAAGCAGGGGCAAGTTGTTTGTCGGTTCTCACTGATGTGGAATTTTTTCAGGGGAGTTTTGAAAATTTAGGCTTAGCTAGAGAGGCAGTTAATCTACCCGTTTTATGTAAGGAATTTATTATTTATCCTTACCAAATTTATCAAGCCCGGCTTGTGGGTGCGGATGCCATCTTATTAATTGTTGCCATCTTAAATGATCAAGATTTGAACTATTTTGTCAAGATTATTAATAGTTTAGGCATGACCCCGTTAGTGGAAGTCCATACTTTAGAAGAGCTCGATCGCGCCCTGAATATAGATGGCATTACCGTGATTGGCATTAATAACCGCAACTTAGAAGACTTCTCTGTCAATCTGCAAACAACGACGACCTTAATTGAGCAACGCCAAGAACAATTAAACCGCAAAGGCATTACCCTCGTTAGTGAATCCGGTTTGCATACCGCTGAAGATCTCAGAAGGGTAGAGCAAGCAGGGGCAAGTGCCGTGTTGATTGGAGAATCCCTACTCGTGAAACCTAATCCTAGCGATGCTATCAGCGCCCTGTATAATTGGTAGGATATAGCAAACCACTTCCCATAACTTGCTCAGTTAACCCTTGGTGTGCCTCCTCTCAAACGTTTATGGAACCGTTACCTCTTCCCTCTCACATCCATTACGAGTTACTGCTACAACTCTTAGAACGACAAACCATCACTGCCACTTATTCTCACCCCACCTTACGGGATCAAACACGACAGCTGATCGTCACCTTGCGTAAGGCACTCGCTCAACAAAAACAAATTGAGGCCATTTGTGAGCAAACCCAGTACCCATTTGATTATCGCTGGTCGCTGAATCCTGACCCGAAACCAGTGCAATCATTCAGCTGTGATCAATAAGGTGAGATAATATAACCCGCTAACTCCAACCGCTTTTCTCAATTGCCTCCTCACTCAAAGTTAGAGCAGGCGTTGGCATTGAATTCCAAGTTCTGCTTTCATGCTGAGACACCTCAAGTTTTAGAAAGTTGCGCTGAAAGATAACGGAAGGAAGCTTTGCACCGATTACTAGATACAAAGGAGATGCTATGGAAAATAAAGATTTACTTATGATTCCGGGACCCACACCGGTACCGGAGAAGGTTTTACTCGCCCAAGCTAAACACCCCATCGGTCATCGTAGCCCAGAATTTAGCGAAATCATTGGTGAAATTAACGAAAACCTAAAATGGCTTCATCAGACCCAACAAGATGTTTTAACGCTTACTGTCAGTGGCACAGGGGCAATGGAAGCTGGTATTATTAACTTCCTTAGTCCTGGCGATCGCGTTATTGTTGCCTGTAATGGCAAATTTGGCGAACGCTGGGCTGACATGAGCGAAGCCTTTGGCTTACAAACCGAACGTATTACTGCAGAATGGGGAGATGCCCTTGATCCAGAAGTAATCCGCGAGACACTCGAAGCCGATACCAATAAAGAAATTAAAGCGGTTATTGTCACCCATTCCGAAACCTCCACTGGGGTTCTCAACGATTTAGAAACGATTAACCGCCATGTCAAAAATCATGGGGAAGCGTTAATTATCGTTGATGCGGTAACGAGTTTGGGTGCCGTCAGTCTTCCCATTGATGAGTGGGGCTTAGATGTGGTGGCTTCCGGTTCCCAAAAAGGCTACATGATTCCTCCCGGTTTAGGTTTTATTGCGGTCAGTGAGAAAGCCTGGAAAGCGTATGAAACCGCTAAACTACCTAAGTTCTATCTTGATCTAGGAGCTTATCGTAAATCAACTGCTAAAAATAGCACCCCTTACACCCCACCGATTAATCTCATGTTTGGCTTACAAGTTGCCTTAGAGATGATGCGCCAAGAAGGGTTAGAAAATATTTTTGCCCGTCACGAACGCAACACCCTAGCCACCCGGGAAGCAATTCAAGCACTTGGTTTAGCCTTACTAGCTCCCAATAATGCAGCGAGCCGTGCTGTGACCGCTGTTGCACCCACAACGGTAGAAGCGGAAAAAGTGCGTTCGGTCATGAAAAAACAATTTAATATTGCCCTTGCTGGCGGACAAAATGAACTCAAAGGACGCATTTTCCGAATTGGTCACTTGGGATTTGTCAGTGAACGAGATGTCTTAACGGTGATTGGGTCTCTTGAAGCAGCACTCCGAGAGTTAGGACATGAAACGATGAATGCGGGTGCTGGCGTTGCCGCAGCAACCCGAATTTTTGCTGAGTCTTAGTCATTAATCACACTGCAATCAAAAATTATCAATCATTAAGTTGGGTGGAAGTAAGAGCGCCCAACTTTTTTTGGGAATTAATTGATCAATAGAGTGCCACAAATTTGGCAATAACCCGATGCGGGAATAGGCAACAGGAACAAAGTTAACCGATAGCGTTAACTGGTAATGGCTACACCCCTCATTATTCATTACTAATTGTTAATTATTAACTCCTACTCACCGCCACCCCCAACACCGCAAGCTTCCTCCCCCATTCACTGGGATCAATGTGTACCCAACCTTTACCCCTTTTCCAACCGGAGTGGGGATCGCTGATGTCAAGATTTTATGACATAATGATCCCCCAAGGGGGCATCAACCCGTCAAACCCGAAAAAAAAGCTGTTCCACCTCTTGACCTTGCCCAGTGATCATCTGCTAAAACTATAAATGCAGCGCTCCCTACGTCTTGCTCGATTATTTTGTCGTCCTCCAATACCAAAGCTAATGCCAACAGCACGCCCTCCTCTAGAAGAAATGACATTGCGCCAACTCCGGAAAATAGCGAGTGAGTACAGCATCTCTCGTTACAGCCGGATGCGTAAAGCCCAGTTAATAGAAGCAATTAAAAATATTGAACGGCAAAGAAAACAATCTGCTTCGCCAATTCCGGGCTCAGAAACCCAAGAGGTGATGGAAGCAGCCAAATTTGAATTAGGAACCAGTGACAATACAATGAGTGATGATGATTTAACGTCAGTGGATGAGGGATTACCCGAATTACCCGGTGGCTATGGTAAGAGTAGGATTGTGATGATGCCTCGGGATCCGGAATGGAGTTATGTTTATTGGGATGTTCCCAATGAACACAAAGAAGAATTGCGTCGCCAGGGGGGACAACAACTATTATTACGCCTGTATGATGTAACGAACCTTGATCTAGAGCTGCAGCATCGTCATAGCGTACAAGAATATCCGATAGATGAATTAGCCCGAGAATGGTATGTTCCGATCCCCAACAGCGATCGCGATTATCTCTGTGAAATTGGCTATCGCTGTCCTGATGGCAGCTGGTTAATGCTAGCCCGGTCCGCATCCGTTCATACGCCACCCGTCTATCCCTCCGACTGGATTGAAGATCACTTTATTGAAGTCAATTGGGAAGAACATCTCCAATCCATCCCGGAAGAAGAGTTAACACTACCGGAATCGAAAAGTTCTCAGGAGCAAAGACAACGTTTCCGAGATCGCAATTGGCAAATTTACGAAGAAATTTTTGAAATGTCTGACCCTTTAGAAGGAGGAAGACTGGCGGGTTCATTCTATAGTTCTATGCAACCGCGATCTACGATGAGTTCTTATGTTTTTCCTTCTGGGGGGGGGCTGTGGGCTGTCCCCTATCCTACCAAAGAAGACCAGCAAGACAGCACGGGTTCGGATGCAGCAACGACCCCGCAAGTGGCTTTAGCCGGAGAGGCTGAATTAATGATTTCCGGCAAAACGGAACCGGGATCAACACTTGTGGTCGGGGAAGATCAGATTCAAGCTAACGCTGAAGGTCAATTCCAGTTTCAAGTTTCTTTTGCAAATGGAGTGGCTGAGCAGGCTGTAACAGCCTACTCCCATTATGGTAAGCAAATTTTTTCCATGCAAATGAAATTTACCCAACCTGAGCCGAGCAGCAATATTCCTGTTACAGGAAAGACATTTCTCCAGTGGTCATCCTAGGGAGTATCCCTTCCTAGATCGCGTTAAACTCCCGAAAAAAAACTAATCGCGTTTTTCGACCACTGAGTGGGGCTGCGCTTCAGTGTTCAGGGAGGAGGTAGGGAATACAGTTTCAAGTGCCTTGTTGGCTGAGTAGTAGGTAATAATTGCCGGGGGAATCGTTAGAGTTAGCAACGCGATCGCGCCCCCAAGTAAACTGACCCATCGATAAGGGTTGGGTTGAAAAGACCTGCCAGGCAAACTACTGGAATCCATACAAGAAAATAACTGGTAAAAAAGTCATTAAAATAATTGAGAGAAAGAGAGTCAACAGTGCTCTTTGTGCCCCTAATTTCTATTCTAATCATTGGCGGAGGCGTCACTGTGTCAAAAACAACAAACTGGCATCAAATCTCACTTAGCGAGAAGAATAAGTTTGTGCCGGTTCTTTAATCCAACGAATATAAAGATGTTTAAACAGGGAACGGAGCACTCTTGGGGCACCAAAATCAATCGCATGCAGTTGGTCGGAGAGTTTCCAATCTTGAACGTGTAGGGCGGCTGGTGTTTTTCGAGGAAATTCAATTTCATTCATCTTTGGACAAAGTCCTTGACGTAAGGCAGCAGCAACGGTCGGTACTTTTTGAGGATTAACGTTGAGAATTTCGACTAAGGCGCGATCTAAAGCAAAAACGTCCGTAGAAGCGCCTAGTAAGCCTAAGAAGCGAGGTTCCCCTGCACTCGGACCATTTCCTTCATGTCCGATAATACCGTCAATTAGCGTTAAATCTGGCGCGATCGCGTTTGCGGTTTCTACTAACATTTCTCCAAAGCGCTGGCTATCTTTTCCCGCCTCCATGTGCCACCAGGCTTTCATTTTTCCAGGGACACAACCAAACAAGTTTTTCACCCCCAAGGTTAAGGTCAATTGGCTATGGGATTTGACTTTGGGTAGGTTAATGACCACATCTGCTGACATCGCTTCTTTCGATAAACGCAGATGGTTAAACGTTTCACTGGCGATTTCATACCGTTTGCCATGAAATTCAACGATTGGAATTTCTAATGCTTCTAAAAAGGGTAAATAACCGTTTGCTTTGGCAACGCCATGGGCACTGCCAAAGGCTGGACTATCGCCAATAAAAGGTTTCCCCCCTGCTGCCTTCACTAGTTTTGCTACACAAGCAACGATTTCTGGACGAGTAATACATTCTTTGGTGGGGCGAGAACCGGTGAGAAAATTCGGTTTGAGTAACACGTTTGCTCCCGGTTGAACAAACGTTTCGATTCCGCCTAAGGGCGCTAAGACCTCCTGAATCGAGTGTTCTAGCGCTGGCGAGTCGTAAGTGGATGCAGAAATTAGGCTAACGGTTGGTGACATAGTTGGCAAAAGAATTTATCGATCATTATGACAAAGACTTTGCCAGGCTTGCGCCACAATATCACTAAGCCATCGTCTTTGAGACGGTTCCAACCAATGGTCGTCTGCTAGGACTTCTGCCGTTAGTTCGTCTAGGGTTTGCCCTTGCGCACGGGCGATTTGTACGACTCCCGCAATTACAGCGGCAATTAATTCTTCATCAACCGGGTTGGCTTTAAGCGCTTCTATTTCTTCTACTGTCGCTGGGATGGGATAATTCATGGCTGGTTTACAATACACAGTGTTTTCTTTAATAAATAATAAGACTGTTAACTTTTGTTAAACAATTTTAATGTTGAGTATCTGAAAGTTTAGCGTACTTTTAGCACTTTTAATCGTCAGTGTATCACAAAATTAATGTTAAATAAGGCAATTATGGAAGAGATTTTGTACACGGAAGTTCCTGTTAGCGATTCAACCTTGGTCTATCATTGGTTACAAGAAACTTGGCAGCTAGACTCAAGTTATAAAAAAACAACGAGACAAGGCGTTAGGTTACAGTTTCCACAAACAGCTGGGGAAGTTTCTGTGTTTCTCTGGTCGGTCCAAAACACGACTTATCTCAAAGCTTTTCGTTGGGGTAACTTTCCTGCTGCTTTTGCCCGTCGTTTAGCACAACATCTTAAATATTCTCTAGAAAAAAAATTTCCGCCAGCTTACCCAGAATTGCCAAACGTTGACTTCTCTCAACACTCTATTTTTTCGGCATTAGCGGAAGATTATCCGAAGACCGTTCATTTCTTCCAAAAAATTCCCAATGGCGAATCTGCCCTCACCCGTGTCTATTGGTGGGAACAACGCTGGCGCGCTGAGGCTCATCAGCCAAAACAACCAAAAACGGTTATTAAACGAACAACGGCTGAGCCAGAAGCATTACCCGATTATGATTTAATTTATGTGGGGGGGGCTTTAGGGGTAATCCATGCCGCTGTAATGGCACGACGAGGCTATCGGGTTTTGTTATTAGAACGGCTTCCCTTTGGACGGATGAACCGGGAATGGAATATTTCTCGCCAAGAGTTTCAGGCTTTGATTGATTTAGGGTTGTTCACGGCTAGTGAGTTTGAAACCCTGATTGCCCGCGAATACAAGGATGGCTTTAACAAGTTCTTTGATGGCAATAATCCCCCTCATCTCAAAGGAGATGTCTTACATACCCCAACTGTCTTAAATATTGCCCTCGATTCGGAAAAACTGTTAGCCCTGTGTGGAGAAAAACTACAAGCCGCAGGAGGAGAAATTTGGGATGAGACCGAGTTTAGCGAAGCACAAGTGAGTAAAACTGCAGTCACAGTGAACTGTCAACATTTACCTAGCGAAACTCCGAAAAAGGCAGTGGGACGGCTGTTAATTGATGCCATGGGTTCAGCGTCTCCCATTGCTTGGCAACTCAACGGCGATCGCGCTTTTGATAGTGTTTGTCCCACTGTCGGCGCTACCGTGAAAAGCGGCTTCCCACCTGGGGTTTGGGATTCAGATTATGGGGATGTTTTAAATTCTCATGGGGATATTTCCCGGGGACGACAACTGATTTGGGAGTTATTTCCTGCTGCCGAAGAAGAACTGACGATTTATCTCTTCCATTATCATCAAGTTCACCCGGATAACCCCGGCTCTTTATTAGAAATGTATGAAGATTTCTTTACAATATTACCAGAGTATCGTCGGTGTGACATGGAACAACTGCAATGGAAAAAAGCGACCTTTGGTTATATTCCCGGTCATTTTAGCGTTGGCGATCGCGATCGCGCTGTGGCGTTTGATCGCTTACTCGCCCTAGGCGATGCTGCCTCCCTCCAATCGCCTCTGGTCTTTACTGGCTTTGGTTCGCTGATTCGTAACCTGGATCGACTGACGACGCTTCTGGATACTGCCCTCAAACATGACCTCTTACAAGCCAAAGACCTCAACCAAGTTCGTGCCTACCAAAGTAATGTTGCCGTCACTTGGCTATTTTCCAAAGGCATGATGGTTCCCACCGGTAAAACCCTGCCTCCGCAACGGATTAACGCTATGTTAAATACTTTCTTTGGCTTACTGGCGAATGAACCCCCTGCGGTTGCCGATACCTTTATTAAAGATCGCGCGGGCTGGCTTTTATTCAACCGTCTTGCCCTGAAAGCAGCTTGGATGAATCCTGCCCTCATTGGTTGGATTTGGGAACAAGCGGGTAGTAAAGACTTTTTCCGGTGGGTCGGTAGCTATCTCAGTTTTACCCTTGATGCCATCATTGGTTTTTTATTCCGAGGTTGGTTTCCGCAGTGGCTGCAAAATAATCAATCTTGGTTAGAAAAACGGTTTCCGGCACTTTGGTTAAGAGGACTGAGTTTTAGCTATTCTCTGACCAATGGTTTAGGAAAATTGAGCACTCAGGATCCTGACTCTTCAATCTGATGCAAGAGAAAGTTGGGGTGAAAGGGAGTAACTTTCCTTTTTCCCCTTTAAAACTGAACCAGAGAACGAAATCACCCTCAAATAGCCAGTGTTATCGTAAGAAAGGACTGACAACTGCAAAAACAATATGACCGCATCTCCTTCTGTTAAACAGAATACCCGCCCCCAAGAAAATGACTGGCGACTGCTACTCCGTCTTGCCCCCTATGCGACTCGCAATAAACCCCTCCTCATTACGTCTTTAAGCTTACTCATTCCCTTATCAATTGCAGGTGCAGTTCAACCCTTAATTATTGGACAAGCAATCTCTTTTTTAAAAGATGAAAAAACCTGGTCATTTTTGGACGGAATGTCTTTCAGTCAAGGTTTAAATATTCTCACGGGGCTTTTATTACTAACAATTGTCATCCGGCTCATTTTTAATGCTTTGCAGGGCTATTTAGTGCAGCGTGTAGGGCAAGAAATCACGGCTAATATTCGCAATGATTTATTTAATCATGTCACCTCTCTGGCAGCTAATTTTTTCGACCGCACCCCTGTCGGGCGTTTAGTGACTCGTCTGACGAGCGATGTCGAAGCATTAGGAGATGTTTTCTCAACCGGCGCGGTGGGAATTATTAGTGATATTGTTTATATTATTGTCATTACAATTACGATTTTTACCCTGCAGTGGCAGTTAGCAACATTACTGATTTTAATGTTCTTTCCCGTTACTGGGTTAATTATTTATTTTCAGAGGAAGTATCGTAACGCGAACTATCGTTCCCGAGAAGAATTATCGAGTCTCAACTCAATGTTACAAGAAAATGTTGTTGGGATTAATATTGTCCAGTTATTCCGACGAGAAAATTTCAATAATGATCTGTTTCGGAAGATTAATCAGCGTTATTTAAAAGAAATTAAACAAACGATTTTTTATGAATCGGCAGTTTCCGCTACGTTAGAATGGATTGCACTGATCGCGATCGCGGGCGTTTTAGCATTAGGGGGAATCCTAATTTTAGGGGATAGTTTAAACTTTGGTACGCTATCGGCTTTTATTTTATATGCGCAACGTTTATTTGAGCCTTTGAGACAGTTTGCGGAGAAATTTACTCTTCTCCAAACCGGATTCACTGGGGTTGAACGCATCACTGAATTATTAAGTGAACCCATTGAAATTCGCGATCCAGAAAGACAACAACAAAAGGACTTATCAGCCGTCAGTACCGCAGAAGGTGTGAAAGGAGAAATTCGGTTTGAGAATGTTTCCTTCGCCTATAAAAAAGATGAACCCGTGCTAAAAAACTTAGACTTTCTCATTAAACCCGGCGAAAAAGTGGCGTTAGTCGGTCCCACAGGCGCAGGAAAAAGTTCAATTATTCGGTTATTGTGTCGTCTCTATGAACCCACTTCCGGTCGCATTTTAGTGGATGGAATTGATATTAGAGACTTGCCGCAAAAAGACTTACGTCGGCATATTGGGGTCATTTTGCAAGAGAATTTTCTCTTTGCCGGTGATGTAAAAGATAACATTACGCTGGGTGAACGTTATTCTTTTGAGACGGTTAAACAAGCAGCAGCAATGACCAATGTGAATCGCTTTATTGAACAACTTCCCCAAGGGTACGATACACCCTTAAGAGAAAGAGGCAATAACTTATCGGGCGGACAAAAACAATTGCTTGCTTTTGCACGGGTTGCGATTCGCGATCCCCGGGTTCTGGTACTCGATGAAGCAACTGCCAGTTTAGATGTGGGAACAGAGGCGTTAGTGCAAGATGCCTTAAGTCATTTGTTAGAAGAACGCACTGCCATTATTATTGCCCACCGTCTTTCAACTATTCGCGATGTGGATCGGATTTTGGTGTTAAAACAGGGCGAACTCGTTGAGTCGGGAACCCATGATGAATTGATTGCAGAAGGGGGAATGTATTCCAGTTTGTATCAGTTACAAATGATGGGTCAAAGGTAAGCAAAAATAGTTGATGTGCTTAACCCGTTATGATCCAAAGCTATGCTGATTCCAGAACCGAACGTTTTGCCAATGGTGAAAGAGTTCCGCAATTTGAGAGTTTTCGTCGCCAAGCTGAAAAACGATTGCGTATTCTAGAAGCAGCGATGAGTTTAGACGATCTGAGACAGTTACGCAGTAACCGCTTAGAAGCTCTCAAAGGCGATCGCGCAAGACAATATAGCATTAGGGTTAATAGCCAGTGGCGAATTTGCTTTGAGTGGTCTCAAGATGCGGATGGTCCGGAAAAAGTAGAAATTGTTGATTATCATCCTTAGAGGAAAGTACTATGGCTCGTACACCCATTCATCCCGGAGAAATTCTTGCTGATGAACTGGACGTTTTAAACTTGAGTGCCACTGACTTGGCAAATCAAATTAACGTACCAGCAGATTATATTACGCAACTAATCAGGGGGGAGAGTAATCTAACGGCTGATTTAGCATTAAGACTGGGACAATATTTCAACACAACCGCAGAACTCTGGATGAACTTGCAAAAAACCTATGAACTGGATCAAGCACGACTGGCTCTCGGTTCAACTCTTGAATCGATACCAAAGCATTCTCAGCATTCATCTTAACAATTACGTTACTGGCTTATTTTTTAGCTTGCACAACTTGTAAACTACCTCCAGCGTAAAGGGTTTGCTGGCAATCTTTAAAGCCGATCGCGCTCAATTTTTCCGGTAAATTCAGTTTGACAAACTGCCAAGCGGTTTCCGTTTCAAATAAAGTCATAAATGCAGCTAATCCCGGCACAAAAATGGGATTGTGGGGTTGATGCAAGTCGATGCACGCAAAAGTTCCCTCAGGTTTTAAAACGCGATAGACTGCCTCTAAAATCTGGGTGAGTTGTTCCGGTTTCATTTCATGTAACGCGACACTGGTTTGGACTATATCAAAACTAGCAGTGGCGAAGGGGAGTGCTTCGGCTAATCCCTCCACATAATTGGCTTCAGGGGCACGTTTTTTTGCCCGTTCTAACGCCAGCGGCGAGGCATCTAAGCCGGTGACATGATGAGAATATTGCAGCAGAAATTGGGTGGTTTGCCCTGCCCCACAGCATAAGTCTAAAATTTGGGAATGCGCGTCGAAAGAAAGTCCTTGTAGCGCCAGTTCTCGGAAGCGGGCTTCTCCGCCGACTGATAAAGCAGACAGTCGCGCGATCGCGTCATATAACCATTGATATTGGTAACTCCATTTGCGTAGGATTGTCGCCACAAGCTCATCTCCTTCTTTCTAACTCTTCTCGATCAAACCTGACTCCCGAACGGCTAACGTCTACCTATATTTGTACAACACTCCTTCTCAGGCTTGACACTCCCCCGGCTAAAGCGCGGGGGAGTGTCAACAGGCACGTGAAAGTAAAGGGTGACGCAAGCCCTGATGACCCCTCACTTCGGGACTATTGGCACAAAAGAAGCCTCAAGATAGGAAAACACAAATGGGCAAAAGGCTCTAAATACGAACAATTAGCTAAAATGCAAAATCATCGATGTCCTGTCTGTGGTGACAGCCTCTATAACGAAGAAGAAATCGAAACCCACCATATAATATCTGTGAAAGAAGGTGGCTCAGATGACCCTGAGAATTTAGTCCACTTGCACAAAGTGTGCCATAAACAGCTACATAGCTCAAAATCCAAGAAACTGGCTGGAAGTAAGGCTTGAGCCGTTACACCAGCAAGGATAAACACGACGCTGGTGTTCTGATTGTACCGAAACAGAAAAATCAGTTGATAGCCATTTGAGAGCATCTGACACACTCTGACACAGGCAAGAGCCTGTTCTGTGGTATGCATACACTCATGTCCAAATCATAGCAAGTACACATAGTTTTTCGCCAGCGCGATCGCGCAGCTAGGCTAGTCATCAAACGTTATCATTTTTCATCCAAATGCTCAGCCACCGCTTGATATAACTCTAGGATGTGGTGATCTGCCAAGTGATAAAACACTTTACGTCCTCGCTTTTGGTAGCCCACAAGACGCATGGCACGGAGATTTCGTAGTTGGTGAGAAACCGCCGACTCACTCATCCCTAAACTTTCTGCTAAATCACAGACACACAGTTCCTGTTTCGCCAGTAGAGACAAAATCCGTAGCCGATTGGGATCACCCAAAAAACTAAAAAACTCTGCCATCCGTTGTGATTTTTCCACGGGGAGGACTTCCTCGATATAAGCGCTAAGTTCCTCAGTTTGTAGAGAATGAGTAATTTCACACGAAGGCGTTGCGGATGATTGGGTTTGAGCATTCATAAATTTCAAGAGTTAGCTTTGGAAGATTGCTTAAGCAAAATTTTATAACAGGTTTATAACAGGTGAACCGTTGTTCAGTTATTATATTTATATCTGAACAGATATTCACGTAATAACAGAGAGGGTTGAAATTATGACAGTTACTGTCGATCAGATGAAGTGTGCTTGTGAATCTTGCGTTTGTATCGTGAAAACAGATACTGCGATTGAGAAAGATGGTCACTTCTATTGTAGTGAGGCTTGCGCGAATGGTCACCCCAACGGTTCTGGATGTGGTCACACGGGGTGTGATTGTCATCGCTAGAATCTAAGGTGATTCAAGAAAACCCCTGAGGTAGTCTCTTTGGGGGTTGGAATTTTAGAATAATAATGATTATCATTCTGGCTAGGAATTAACTGAGAAACCTGTCATAATAGCATTCTCTTTTGGATTTCATACTACATGAGAGTTAGGGCTTTAATTTTAGAAACCTTATTCTGTTCCAACCCCTCCAACTCCTGTAATTTCAACCATCCTCCCTGCACCAATTCAGCCAAGATGAAAAGAAGGGTTGAAGGGTCATAGTGATACTTTCCATCAATTTCGTGACGTTTTGCACTTAAAAGATCGTGTAGATGCCATAGATCTTCTACTACTTCCACCTGTTTGGCTTGTTGCTCTACCTCTTGAATCAAAGCAGCGATTTCCCGTTTGTATGCTTTATTAAACGCTTCTTGTGCAATTTTCTCTTCCTGAGAAGACCATTGCTTGTCAGTTACTTGCATTATTTATGTTTGATTATCAAGTTTATTAATTTTCGCAATATATCTTAGCACAATTCTCATAAAGGGTTCTAATCTATTAAAAAAGGGAAAAGGAATTTGGCTGTTTCCCTTTCCCTGAAGTCATAACGAAGTTAAAACCTAGTTGGCAAGATTCATCAGTTCTTTAGGAGAGGCGAGTAAATCAATAGCAACAAAGAAAATTTTGTTTTGGTCATTGAGTAAGAAGCGCCACGCAATATTCATGCCCACGCCAGCACCGAACCAAGGCGTTTGTACTTTACCCGTTACCTTGATTTGAGTGTAACCATCTTCTGCGGGTTCTGACACACCGCGCTCAGGCAACAACTTCAGATTTTGGCACTCTTCGCGGAAGAATTGATAAATTTTATCTTTACCAACGATCGGGCGTCGAAAAGGAGGCTGTAATCCCCCATCTTCCTCAAAGAGTTCAATGAGAGCATCAAAGTCATTGGCATTGAGGTTATTCATATAGCTGAATATCGTCGGGTTGCTAACGCCTTCAATCTTCACTTGTTCCCGTTGCGACATATCTTGAGGAGGCTCTACGGGTTCAGTCACTCGCTTGACGTTCCCTAAATTCATCGGGTCAACCCCCATATCAACAACAGCATTCCGCAATACTGTAATTTGCTGTCCGCTTTCTAAGGTGCGAATGGTTTGTAAAACGGCCGAAGCATTTGCTGATAGTTTATAGTTATCGGGAATGGGAGCAACGAGACCTTGTTCCATCCAGACTCCCAGTTGATACCAAAAGCCGAGTTTAATATTAGGGCTCCAAGTGCCATAGGTACGGCTGATTTCTGTATCGGCTCGGTTCACTAGGTCACACATGACTTGCGTTTGTTCGGGAAAAGTCATCTGGCGAATTTTTTGCAAAGTGGGCTCGGCAAATTGCATATTAGCTGCGCCAGGGGCGGCAATGGTGATACCTTTCCCCATTTCTTTGTAAGCAAACCAGATTAAGGCAAGTTGGTCTTCAGCGCTGAGTTGATTAAAGCGCGCAATCGTGGCTGGAACAGCATCAGCGGCGGCTGTTTCTGGAAAAATATTGCGGGCTGATTCAATGGAAAAGGGCATGGATTGGCACTCCTACAAATCGTGATTGAGAAACGATAGCTTTTGAAATAGAAATAGATTGATATCTATTAAATTGAATCAATCAATTGATTTAACTGTAGCACTTGCTACCAGTCCTATTTCCTTGACGACGATCAGCTAAAAGTTTGGTGAAAGAAATCCCTAACCCCCCTAGGGCAAAATAAACACTGATTCAGTTAGGAGTTGGAGTAAATGCCTAATTGAGCTCGGCGAGATCGCGTTCCCAAAAACGTAAGATTTTTAATTTTTTGTTAAATTCCTTTACAAGAGGGTCTTGCTAAAATGATAATGATTATCATATTGATATAAGGATGAACTGATGATTACCGCTCAAAATTCTGTCCCTGTTACCGTTTTAACGGGCTATCTCGGTGCTGGTAAAACGACTCTACTGAATCGGATTCTCACCCATGAACATGGCAAAAAAGTTGCCGTCGTTGTTAATGAATTTGGAGAGGTTGGCATTGATAACCAGTTGGTGGTTAATACCGATGAAGAAATCTTTGAGATGAACAATGGCTGCATTTGCTGTACGGTGCGTGGTGATCTGATTCGGATGATTGGGAATTTGATGAAACGGCGGGATAAATTTGATCATCTGGTTATTGAAACCACAGGCATTGCCGATCCAGCCCCAGTGATTCAAACTTTTTTCATGGATGAAGATGTCCGCGCGCAAACCAATTTAGATGCGGTGATTACACTGATCGATGCTAAACATATCCATCAGCATTGGGATGCGGAAGAAGCCCAAGAACAAATTGCCTTTGCGGATGTAATTTTACTGAATAAAACGGATTTAGTGAGTCCAACGGAATTGAAAGATTTAGAAGGGCGCATTCGAGGGATGAATGTCATGGCAAAGATTTATCGCACGCAGGATGCACAAGTGGAAATGGATCGTATCTTGGGGGTACAGGCGTTTAATCTCGATCGCGCTTTAGAAGTGGATCCTGATTTCTTGGGGGAAGACGCGCACGAACATGATGAGACGGTTAAATCAGTGGTGATTGATGAGAGAGGACTTCTCGATGGCGATAAACTAGACCAGTGGGTCGGTGAACTTCTTCGTAATCAAGGACCCGATATTTTTCGGATGAAAGGTATTCTCAACATTCAAGGAGAGGACAATCGTATTGTTTTTCAAGGGGTGCATATGTTGTTTGATGGTAAAGCAGATCGTCCTTGGCTTCCCCATGAAACCCGTAAAAATGAACTGGTTTTCATTGGACGTAATTTAGATGAAGCTGAACTCAAAGCTGGATTCCGAAACTGTTTAATTAAAAAATGAGAAGTCGTATCGCATTTCAGGCTACAGGAGAGAGTCGTTTATCGGATTATATTAGCGCGATCGCGTGGTCGCCAACTGGAGACTTTGCCGTCAGTTCTGCTTCTGGAGAAGTTGCCCTTTTCAATTTAGATTCCTTTGTTCCCGTTTTCCTGCAATCCGCCAATGATTATGCGGTTGCTTGTCTGGCTTTCTCTAGTGATGGTCAATTTCTAGCCAGTGCTGGACAATTAGGACAAGTAAAAATCTGGGAGGTGTCTTCTGATTCTCCTCAAGTAATAGCCACCCTAGATTATCCTTCTACGTGGATTGATTGTTTAGTGTGGAATCCAGTGAATCATCACCTTGCCTTCAGCTTGGGAAAGTATATCCAAGTTTGGGATGCAATGACTCAAGAAATTATCACGACTCTGAATTTTGAAGCCTCATCGGTGCTAGATTTAGACTGGCGCAGGGATGGATTATGGCTAGCAGTGGGAGGATATCAGGCGACACAAGTTTGGAATACTCAAGACTGGGATGATGACCCCGAATTGATTGAAGTTCCTTCTGCTAGTATTGCCGTGAAATGGTCTCCTGACGCTCGTTATCTGGCTTGTGGCAATCTTGATCAAACCTTGTTGGTTACGGAATGGGGAAATCCCAATCCTTGGCTGATGCAGGGCTTTACGGGTAAAGTCCGTCAACTAGCTTGGTCTTCTTTTCCCAATCGTGCCGGTGCGCCTCTGTTAGCTGCCAGTAGTGGCAATGATATTGTGGTTTGGGAACGGAGTCAAAATCAACGCATTGGCTGGAGTAGTGAAGCGGTGAGTCATGAAGAACAAGTAGCTGCTCTGGCGTTTCATCCCCAAAGTCTGAGACTTGCCTCAGTGGGGAAAGATGGCTGGCTTCACTTTTGGCATCGCGGTCAGAAGTTGCTACAATCGTTTAACCCAACCTTAGCGGGATTTTCTAGTCTGAGTTGGCATCCGCAAGGTCATCATCTGGTTGCTGGCAGCGAAGCGGGAGAAGTTTGGCTTTGGTCGCAAACCAAAAGCGGACGTGGGTTTGGGTAATTTAAGCGTTAAAGCTGGTTCAAATAGATGAATTTGAGCCTAGGGTTCGCGGTAGCTGCTCTTCAGTGCAATTTTCCTTCGGCTTAGGTGCAAAACTCAAACTACATCCGGTTGGAGTCATCTTTTGCAGCTTTTAGCTGTAGGAAGGCGCGATTCTTAAAATTTTATTAATTAATGGGGATATCGGCTATGGTACAAGTTCCAGAGAAAACAATTACCTTAGAGGAGTTTCTGAAACAACCGGAAACCAAGCCAGCCAGCGAATATATTAACGGACAGATTATTCAAAAGCCTATGCCCCAAGGAAAGCATAGTATTCTTCAATGTGAGTTGGTAAATATAATTAATGCAGTTGTCAAAAAACAGCGCATTGCTCACGCTTTTCCCGAGTTGCGCTGTACCTTTGGCGGAAGTTCTGTTGTCGCTGATGTGACCGTCTTTGCTTGGGAACGCATTCCCGTTGATGAGAGTGGGGATATTGCCAATGTCTTTCCTCTTCCGCCAGATTGGATCGTTGAAATCCTTTCTCCAGACCAAAGTTCAACTAAAGTAACGGGAATCATTTTACACTGCCTGAATCATGGCACTGAAATGGGTTGGCTGATTGATCCCAAAGCGCGATCCATCCTTGTTTTCCCTCAAGGGCAACAACCCCAACTGCTGGCAGAGCCAGAAGAGATTTTACCCGTTCCTGATTTAGTGGGGAATTTGCGTTTAAGTATCGGCGAGATATTTAGTTGGTTAAAGTTATAGAATTTTTCAATCGCCTCCTCGGGATAGCAACTAACGATTTTCTGTGGCATTGGCTTGGGGTGGATCAATCCAATTTGCCAATAGTGCGATTGGAATCATTGGCAGCATCGGCAACAGACAAATCAGCCATTGCTTCCAGGTCAGGGGTGCGGTTTCAAACAGGATGTTCATCACACTCCACTGACTAAACAGCACTTGCAAAATGATGGCACCGGCAATTCCCAAAAGCAGAATTGGGGCATTAGCGATCGCGCTCCCCTGACCGCGCAAATATTGCCCAATGTTTGTCCCTAACTGACTGATACTGATCAAATAAACAATGCGGGCTGCAACTAGGGCTTGAATCGCCATGGTTCGTGCCACCGCAATATCCCCTGTGGAGGTCCGCGCCCATTCAAACAATCCGAAAATCAGAATCCAATTAAAAACTGATACTACCAGAATGCGACGGAATAGTTTTGGGGTGAGGAGGGGTTCATTCGGGTTACGGGGTGGTTGTTGCATTAACCCCCGAGATTTGGGTTCAAAGGCAAGGGGAACCGTCATCGTAATGGAGTTGATCATATTCAGCCAGAGGACTTGCAGAGATAAAATCGGCAACGCCCGCGCCAGCAAGGCACTAATCAAAATCGTCATCGATTCCCCGCCATTTACCGGCAGGAGAAACGCGATCGCCTTACGCAAATTCTGGTAAACCGTGCGTCCTTCTTCCACCGCAGCTTCGATGGAGGCAAAATTATCATCCGTCAACAGCATCGCAGCAGATTCACGGGCAACTTCCGTCCCGCCTTTGCCCATGGCAATGCCAATATCCGCCTGCTTCAGTGCTGGGGCATCGTTGACCCCATCCCCCGTCATGGCAACGATATTGCCTTTGGACTGGAGGGCTTCCACCAGTTGCAGTTTTTGGGCTGGCGCAACCCTAGCAAAGACAGACCCCTCAATGGCAGCATTGTGCAGCTCCGACTCACTCATTTGAGCTAACTGTTGCCCGGTCAAGGCGACAACCCCGGCAGGCGTTTGAATTCCCATTCGTTGCGCGATCGCCCGGGCTGTGGCAATGTGGTCGCCGGTGATCATCTTGACTTGAATCCCTGCTGACTGACAGGCATGAACTGCCGCGATCGCCTCGGGACGGGGCGGATCAATCATGCCCTGTAGTCCCAGAAACACCAGATCGGAGGCAATGTCCTCATGGTCGATCGCGTGCTGATGAGCTGCTGCCGTTTTTTGAGCAAAGGCAAGCACCCGTAATCCTTGCCCTGCCATGGCATCGACTTCCTGTTTAATCTGAACAGCATCAAGCGCGATTGACTGTCCCTGAGCATTAAGCATCTGGATACACCGAGACAGGATCGCCTCTACCGAACCCTTCACGTAAATCATTCGCGGTTGAGCATCATGCAGCGTTGCCATGTACTGATACTCAGACTCAAAGGGAATGGCATCCATGCGCGGGGTTGCACTCGTGAGTTTAGCTTGACTCAACTCTGCTTTTTCCCCGACCGCAATCAAGGCGCCTTCGGTTGGGTCGCCTACCACTACCCAATCTGTCCCCGTTTTTTTGAGCTGGGAGTCGTTGCAGAGAATACCGGCGATTAAACATTGAGCTAACGCCGGTGGCAGATCAACTGCATCCATCACGATTTCATTGCCGTTGCTAACGTGGGTAAGATCGCCTTTTGGACTGTAGCCCCCACCACTGACGCGATAGTGTTGCTCCCCTGCGTAAATCGCCTGAACGGTCATCTGATTTTCCGTCAACGTCCCCGTTTTATCCGAACAAACCACCGTCGCACTGCCCAAAGCCTCTACTGCCGGCAATTTGCGAATGATGGCATGGCGTTTCGCCATCCGGTTCACCCCGATCGCGAGAGTAATCGTTACCACCGCCGGTAAGCCTTCGGGAATCGCACTGACGGCCAGGGCAACTGCTGCCTCAAACATATTAATCCAGGAGCCTCCCTGCCCCAACCCCACCACAAAGGTGAAAGCTGCCAGAATTAAAATCACATAGAGCAGGGTACGACTAAATTTCTCAAACTTCCGAGTTAGCGGTGTGCTGAGGCTGACGCGCTTTTCCATTGATCGCGAAATCTGCCCCATTTCAGTAGCGTTGGCAGTGGCGACCACGATGCCCTGTCCCTGTCCGAAGGTGATAAAACTGCCTGCATAAGCCATGTTGCACCGTTCAGCCAGTGGGGTATCCACAGTCAGCACCTGGACAGATTTTTCAACAGGAACTGATTCCCCCGTCAGGGCAGATTCATCCACCTGTAAGTTGCGTACCTGTAGCAACCGCAAATCCGCCGGCACTTTATCCCCTGATGTCAACATGACTATATCCCCCGGTACCAGATCTCGTGAGGGAATTCGCAGGGGTTGTCCTTCTCGCAAAACCGTGGTTTCAGTGGTGACAGCGTTTGCTAGAGCCGCGATCGCGCCTTCTGCCTTTGCTTCTTGCACATAGCCAATAATCGCATTGATTAGAGTCACGCCCCAGATTACCCCGGCATTGGTCCACGATCCTAAAAATGCTTTCACCGCCCCAGCCAAGAGCAAAATATAGAGGAGAGGCTGATTAAATTGCAGGAGGAACCGGAGCCACGCCGGTTTTCCAGGCTGAAACTGCAATTCATTCCAGCCATACTGTTCATAGCGACGAGCAACTTCCTCAGGGGTTAAACCCTCTTTGGCACGGCTGCCTAAACTTTCTATGACTTCATGGTCAGCATGTGCATGGTAAGAACGCAATTCAACATTCATCACATTTTCCTAGTTCTAAATTGACCAACGGTTATCCGCAGATCTTCACTGCGTCGCTTCGCTCCTCGCTCCAGCCGCCGTCTCACGGCAGAGTACGGATAACCTTTCCTAATAACTCGTCGCTCAGATAAGTGGCAAGCGCTATTTTGAATCATTACGACTGAATAGAGACCCGACCAAAAATCAAGATTGGTCTTCGGGCAAGCATTTAGAAACGCACATCCCTTACAGAAGGCTAACTAATGGATAACCAAGGTACCCCAAACCAACGGGTAGGACTTTACGGTAAATTTGTTTGCAACCTGGCAGATAGGCAAAAGCTGGGTAAGTATGGATTTACCCAGCTTTTCAGTATAACAGGTTAATAACTTAATTTGAGAGTGAGAGAGGAGCAGAGGAGTGATTTATGCCGTCCTCCACTAACGAAAATAAAATTTACAGAAGTCCCCAAAAGTGAAGGACACCTTGACCACTAAGCAGTTCAATAAGAATGGCAGATATAAAGCCGATCATGGCTAAGCGACCGTTCCAATTTTCTGCGGAGGTGTTGAAACCAAATTTAAAGTCGTTACGATTTTCTTCCATGATGACCTCTGAATGATTTAAGAATGTAGTTCACTGTAATATGTAAATAATTGTAAACAAAGGTTGTCAAAAGAGCAATCATCCAATGGGAGGAGAACGATTAAATGATTAACGGTGAAAGATCAGCTGACACGCATTTAAATTGGGATTTTTGAAACCCAGACTCCTTACAGCCAGGTTAATCAGCGATCAAAATAGATGCAACACAGATGGGTTGCTTCGACCACAACGGCAACCCCTTGCGGTTGGAGTAATCCCTCAATTGCATCAGCAATTATAAATAAATTTCGGGGCGATGGCTGTGCCGACTCGTTTTGCGAGTATCGCGCGATCGCCCCGAAAGAAGTTTTCAATTCAATTCAGTTCAGATTTGATAATCTTATTGTTCTAACATGGCTTGAGAAGTGCTTTGAGGAAGACGCGGTGCAACAAACCCAGGAGAATAGAAGGGATTGAGACTCGCGCGGAAGGTATTGCCGCGTTCTGCAATCACAGGGGTGACTGCTTCTCGGGCTTTCAGCGCCACTTCTACAGTTTTCACATCATAGGTACTCGTTGCTAATTTGGGATATAAACCAATACCGATGATAGGAAGGAGTAAGCAAGCAGTAATAAAGATTTCCCGAGGTTTGGCGTCACCGAGATATTTTTCAATGACAATGCCAGAGTTAGATTCGCCATAGAAGACTTGACGCAGCATGGAAAGGAGGTAAATCGGGGTGAGAATTAAGCCTACGGCAGCGAGGAAGACCATTGCCGTTTTGAAAATGCTGCTGTAAGCATCGCTAGTGGCAATACCGAGGAAAACAGTTAACTCACTGACAAACCCACTCATTCCGGGAAGGGCTAAAGATGCCATTGCAGCAACGGTGAACAGGGCAAAGATTTTGGGCATTTGTTGTCCCATACCACCCATTTTATCCATGACAAGAGTGTGCGTCCGTTCGTAGGTTGCACCCGAGAGGAAGAACAGGGCCGCAGCAATTAAGCCGTGAGATACCATTTGTAAAACTGCGCCGTTTAAGCCCAACTCAGTGTAAGACGCAATTCCCAGTAAGACAAAGCCCATGTGGGAAATGGAAGAATAAGCTAGACGACGTTTGAGGTTGGTTTGACTAAATGCTGTTAAGGCACCGTAAACAATATTGACAACACCGAGAACCGCTAAAACAGGGGCAAAATAGACGTGAGCGTCAGGCAGCATTTCCACGTTCATCCGAATCAGCCCGTAGCCGCCCATTTTGAGTAAAACACCCGCTAAAATCATGGAAATCGGTGCAGAGGCTTCACTGTGCGCATCGGGAAGCCAAGTATGTAGCGGAAAAATCGGGAGTTTCACACCAAAGGCAATTAAGAAGCCCACATAAGCCAGCATTTCTAGGGCAAAGGGAACATTTTTCATTCCCAGTTCCATCATGTCGAAAGTGACGTTGTTGCCGTAAAACGCTAAGCCTAAACCGGCAACAAGGATGAAAATCGAACCCGCAGCCGTGTAGAGAATAAATTTAGTGGCGGCATAACCGCGATTTTTGCCGCCCCAGATGGAAATTAAGAGATAAACCGGAACTAATTCTAGTTCCCACATTAAGAAGAATAAAAGTAAATCTTGCGCAGCAAAGACGCCAATTTGGGCGCTATAGAGAACAAGAATAAGAGCATAAAATAATCGTGATTTATAAGTGACATTCCATGCGGCTACCACAGCAAGGGTGGTAATTAAACCGGAGAGAACAATTAAAGGCATGGATAAACCATCGACGGCTAAAGACCAGTTTAAGCCAAGTTCAGGCAACCAAGGATAACTTTCTTGCAGTTGGAACCGGCTATTGTCGAGGTCAAAATAACGCCCGAAAGCATATACAGTAACAATAAGATTGATCAAGCTCGCGCTCAAAGTAAACCAGCGGAGAGTTTTTCCATTTTCGTTGGGGAGGAAAGGAATAACGCTCGCAGCGAGGAGAGGAAAGAGGATAATGGCGCTCAGCCAGGGAATTTGAGACTCGATCATTACAGATAAGAATAAATACTTATGACTACATCTTTCATTATATGAAGAGATGTTAAATTTTGAAAAGCTATATGGCGAAAAAAGACATAGAAAAATCTAATTGTTGCGGTTAACTTCTTCAGTGTTGCCCTTGGATTAGTCTAGAAATGGAGTTTTTGGATTTGCAATGAAACTTGCCCTTGATCAGTATGCTCATTTGGATTCCCCCCTTCATCGCTGGCATCAACAGTTAAAGTTGATTGCCTTGGGAGGGCTCATTTTTGCCTTTGCTTTTGTCGAAACCTTGGCCTTACTCCCGGTCATGATTGCCATTACAGCGATTTTGTTCGGTTTATCTCAGCTTCCCCTGCGGTTTCTTTTGTCACGACTCCAATATCCCGGGATTTTCATTGCAGTGGTTGTATTTGTCTTACCCTTAGTTTCTGGGGAAACGGTACTTTGGGAATGGGGAGGAATTGCCATTCGACAAGAAGGATTATTGTCGGTGCTGCTGATTGTGACTCGTTTTGTGTGTATTCTTACGATTAGCTTAATTTTATTTGGAACCGCGCCATTTTTAAGCAGTATAAAAGCAATGCGATCGCTGGGTTTACCCACCGTCATTGTCGATATGACGTTATTGTCTTATCGCTATTTAGAATCCTTTGGCGAAACCTTAACCACCATGCAGCGAGCGATGAAACTCCGTGGGTTTGAGGCGCATCGCTTGAGTAAGCGCAATACAACTCGTTTAGCCTCTTTGATGGGAAGTTTGTTAGTCCGCAGTTATGAACAATCGCAACAGGTATACCATGCCATGATCTTGCGGGGTTATCGCTATGGATTAAATCGCCAACCCACTGGTTTCGGCATTGCGTTGAAAGAAGCGACTGCACCAATGCAGTTTTGGTTTTGGTTTACTTGCGCGATCGCGCTGAGCTTAATTATCGCAGAAATATTATCTTAATTTTTATGAAACAACTGACTGAATTACCTCGCCTTCGCACTTCCGAAGACAGTGCGCTTGCCATTCACAACTTAGAATTTTCTTATCCTGACCAACCAGCGGTTTTAGACCAGCTTAACTTTAAAATTGAACCGGGGGAACGGGTGGGCTTAATTGGTCCCAACGGCGCTGGGAAAACCACCTTCTTTCTCTCGACTTGTGGTATTCTCAAACCCACGGCTGGGGAAATCTATGTCTTTGGTGAACCCATTCACGCCGGAGAATTTAATCCGAATATTGGTTTAGTCTTTCAAAACCCCGATGACCAACTGTTTTGTCCCACCGTTTGGGAAGATGTGGCGTTTGGTCCGGAAAATTTACAACTGTCTCCTGCTGAAGTGAAACAGCGGGTAGAAGAAGCCTTGAGTATCACCCGGACCTATTCTCTTGCTCAACGGGTGCCCCACCACTTATCCGGCGGACAGAAGTGTATGGTTGCTATTGCAACGGTTTTGGCGATGCACCCCCAGTTAATTTTATACGATGAACCTAGTGCGAACTTAGACTTATCCTCTCGTCGCCGCTTAATCGATTTTCTGGAAATCTCTGAACAAACGATTATTATTTCTTCCCACGATCTCGAGTTAATATTAGAAGTCTGCGATCGCGTTCTCCTGCTCAATGAAGGACAAATTATCGCCGATGGCGACCCCCATCGGGTTATGGGCAACCAACGCCTCATGGAAAGCAATGGACTGGAAAAACCTCACTCCCTATTCCATCATCCCCCAGGCGCACACCAGGAATGATTGATTTTAGTAGTCTGTCAACTTGGAAATGATGGGTTGAGGGGAGACAAGATCAGCACACTCCTTCCTTGAGACAAAAGTGATCGCCTACTAGCTGTTTCAGAATTGAGGAATAGCTAATGTTTCTGCAGTTTCACTCGTGATCAAAAAGTAGGGATAAACGACTGTGCATGTGCATATCCCTACAGGAGTAAATTAAAAGAATTTTTATCTTGGTCTAGCGTCCTTGTTGTGGAATGGGATAACCTCGTTGTTGTAGCATTTCTCTGGCGCTGGGACTGAGTTGATAATTGCTACCATAGCCACTGGCTGCTAAGGATTCATCCAAAACGTTAGGCGTTAGTAATACAATAACTTCTCGACGAATATTGTCTCGTGTGGTACTTCTAAAGAGAGAGCCAATAATGGGAAGATCGCCTAAGATAGGAACCTTGGTTATACTCGTTCGATCTTCGTCTTGAATAATCCCTGCTAGGACAAGAGTCTGACCATCTCGTAAGCGAATTTCCCCGGAATTCAGCTCTCGTTTATTAAGCAGCGCAATAATATTATCATCACCACCAATATTCAGGTTCTGGGTTCCACTGATGGAAGTTACAGTTGGATTGACATTTAAGGTAATAAAACCATTATCATCAATACGTTGCACATCAATATTAAGAGTTAATCCTGCTTCCTCAATTTCAGCCGTTGTGGTCGTAGTTGTGAGTCCATCACTACTTTCAGTTTCTCGGATAATATTGCCAACTACTTCTTGGGTTAGGTTTACCCCTGCGGTTTGTCCTTCTTTAATTAACAGAGTTGGATCAGTGAGAATTTTTGCGTTACCGCTCGTTACTTGTGCTTCTAGTAAAGCAAGGAAGCGGCTGGGAAACTGAAATAAGCCTGGAATAGAAAACTCTCTTTCTACTGTTCCATCATCCTGAACGTCAATCTCAGATATTCCGGGCAGAAAAGGATTATTCTCAGTGCCAAAGTTAGGACGAGCTGGTGTCGCATTAAAGGGGGCATTAGGCTGATTATCAAAAAATGGCGCTGCTTCTGCTCCATCTGGAATTGGAGTTGGAATGACTGAAGGAGTGGGTTGTCCTGGGATAGTTGTACTAGCCCGAGTGGGAGGAACAGTCCCGCCAAAATTTGCTGCAGCTGCACCACCATCACTAACGAAAAAGCTGTCATTAATGCCAAAAGAGAAGCTAGAGCTAAACTCATCCGTATTGTTGAGATTGACATCAATGATTTTCACATTGACCGCAACTTGACGACGACGGGCATCTAACTGCTTGAGTAAGTCAACTGCTGTTGCAATTTTACGAGGTTCTCCAACCAGGGTAACTGCATTGAGACGCTCATCGGTAGAAACAGAGATTCCCCGCAGCAGCAAAGCACCGCGAGCTTCTCCAGGCTGATTCACTGTTAACGGTCTTAATTCAGAGGGTTGCTCAGTTTCTCGAATTAGAGCCCCGGTCTCTTGGTTAAATTCTCGTTCTACAGGGGTTACAACCTGTTGTACTTCTGCCCCCTGTGTCGCTAGAAACCCAGAAGCCGCATCAACACTGACTTGGTTTAAACGTAAAGTTCGGGTCATCAGTTGACGTACTTGCTGCGGCAATTGCTTACCCACGAAAATCGTATTGCCCCTTCGATTCGCCTCTAGCCCTGATAACTGCAGAATCGAATTAAAGGCAGCTTGTACTGGTTCATCTTCTAAATCCACCGAAATGGTTTGTTCAGCAGGATTTTCCTCATCTTCACCACCGCCTTGATCCGCAAAAACCAAGTTAACATTAGCCGATCGCGCTAATAAAGATAATACTTCTCGCACTGGCGCTTCTCGTAACACCAAGCGAGGCACTCGGGTATTCGTGCCTAAATCAACCATATCGGGTGACGAATCAACCGTTGAAACGGCAATATCCCCTACGGGTGGCGCAATGGCTCGGGGTCGTGTTGGTTGTAAGCCTGGTGAAGGCGGTGGGCTTTGACCATTGACCGGTTGACCATCTACTGTCAGCTCAGGATCGGGGAACATGACCTCTGCTTCTCCCTGTCCTTCAGGCGAAGAGGTATCCGGGCTTGCTTCTGGCTCTGCTGAGAAGGTTTGTTCTGATGGTGGTGATTCCTGAGCGGTTTCTGCTGTGCCGCCTCCCCCTTCTACGCTGAAACTTAGGGTTACTTCTCCGTCAGCAACAGACTGAATCTCCGCATTGGGGGCATCATTCGTGCCACGAACGATTACCCGTACACTATTATTATCATTTTGAGCAATACTTAACGATTCCACACCAGGAAAAGGATTGCTTTCCTGCATACTATTGCTATCACCCAGATCGAGCTGCGTATCGGTTAAATCGACAACAATGACGTTATCGCGCTTAATTGTAAAAATCTGTGGGCGTTTAGAACTATCAGCACTGAACTTTAAAGTAAAACCTTGCTCGGTAGCTTGCGATTGCACGTCTTCAATTTGTGCTGAAGCAATGCCTGCCAAAGGCGATGCCACCAACATGGCAGTTGTCCCTAATAAAATACCAATTTGCTGCGAATAATATTTCACGTTTTCCTCACTCCTCATTACTCATTATTGATTACTTTTAAAGACTCTTAATTTCAGTTCATTTACTCTTCATTATTTTCCTCCTCTTGTGGTGCTGCTGCTTCCTGTTCTATTGCTCTTAATTTTTCCCGGCTAACCGGTAGAATAGCTTCTAGCTCGAAAGTTGAACGGAGGTTAGGATTAGACGTTGGAATAAAGCGGTTTTCTTCTAAAGAAAACGTTCCTTGGACTTCTTCAGTAATTTGGGTATTAAAGTTGTTAACCAATAATAAAGGTTGCAACCGTTCAATACTTCTAATCAGCGATCGCGTTTGTGCAAATGTTCCGACAACTTCTAGACTATAGGTTTTGCGCTGAATTTTACCATTAACTGCTGCCCCAAAAGAACCATCATTGATGATTTCTGGGTTAGCCATTAAAGGTTGAAAACTTTCTAATTGAAACTCATTTGCTTCTGCTGTTATTGTTTCACTATTTGTCTGTTGAACCGTCTGTTCTAGGTCGAACAATAGGGTATCCAAACTATCTTCACTGGACAAAAGATTTAAGACTTCATCTTGTTGGAAACGGACGGTCTGAATTTGTTCTTCTAAGCGTTGAATTTCCCCTTCCAAAGCCGGTTGGTTTTCAATTTGACTCTCAATTTGATCTCTTTGATTAACCAGTTCACGGTATTCTTGTCGGGAAGGTTGCAGATAATTTAGCCATAAGTAACCAGCGACGCCAAGTCCTGCCACAGCAACAGCAATTCCACTGACTTGAGGAGTAAAGGTAATTCCAAATGCTTCCGGATAGGCAGCTTCTTCTTCTAGCTGCTCTTCTGGTGTTAGTTCATCACTAAATGTCATCGCTTTTATCCGTTAGATTTTTGTGTTTTATTTTTAATTATTGTACAATTCCTCTTCGCTCTAATGTTCTAATTCGAGTCACTAATCCAATTGACCCTTGTTCTTGCAGAAAAGGTAATAGCTCGGAGGCTTTTTTATCATTGAGGTCAAAAGAAAGGGTATAGTTAATAATCGGTTTGGGTGATAACTCACCAATAACCGGTGGCGGATCGCCAACGAGTTGAAAATTCGACTGACCTTTTTGGGCTGTTTGTAAATTGACGGTTTTTGCTTGTACCAACGGCGATCGCTGCAAAGTTAAAGCAAAGTGATTGACGGCTTCATAGGATTCTCCCACTCCCGTTAAATTAAAAGTGATCGTGCCCTCGGCTTCTGATTGTTGAAAAGCGTTGATTTGAACATTACCGGGAGCGCGATCGCGCACATCTTCCAAAATAGCCGATAACGGCTTAATTTTATTAAAAATATTAGCCAAAGCGGTTAAATTGGTTTCCGCTTGTGTTAGTTCTTCTCGCTTTTGAGTTACTTGTTGTTGCTGACTTTGCAACTGACTTAACTCTTGTTCTAACGCAGTAATTTCACGTTGAATTTGTGCTTTTTGTAAATTCGTTAAATACCAAAATCCTCCCACTGCTGCTGGTAAAGCAATTCCAATGACTGCACCAATAATGAGTGGTAAATTACTTTCAACAGTTGGCACTGCTTCATTTTTTTCTTGGGTCAGCGTATTTTTGGGTACTTTTTGAGTATGTCTTCGTTCTCTTAGAAAATTGACATCTAAGCTATACATAAATTTTAAATCTCCTTCAGTGCTAAGCCTAAAACGGTTCCTAAACCAGGACGTTGTGCAAGATGAATTTCTGCTTGGGTTTCGATGGATAAGGCATCAACTGGATCAATTTGAGTGGTTGGAATATTTAATCGTTGGTTAAAAAATGTGTCAATTTGTCCAATGCCAGCCCCAGGACCTGCCAATAACATCTGCACAATTTCCTTATCCTCACTTTGATTCAGATAATAATCAACTGAACGACGAACTTCATCCGTTAACTCCCCTAAAACACGCTGTAAGGCATTCATTCCCGGATTAAGAGGTGTGGTTTCTTCTTTTGCTTGTTCTAAAGAAACCGGAAGTGTCATTTCTTGTAGGGTTTCCACATTGCGAGAGGGAGGGAGGCGCATTGCTCGACTTAGGGCACTCTGCAACTGAAACGTACCAATGGGAATCGTGCGATTAAACTCTGGGATCCCATCAACAATAATTGCCAATTCTGTACTATCAAATTCAATATCAACTAATACCACTGCTTCTTGAGAAGGGTACTGTCGTAATTGCTCACGAATTGTCCGAATCAGAGCAAGCGTATTAATTTCAAGCGTATCCAATCGTAGACCGACTTGTTGCTCAAAGATATCTAAATAGGTATCTGTTACCTCGCGGCGAGTAGAAATCAATAAAACTTGTACTTTTTCGATGCCATCTTCATCCGTAAAGTACCCTAATTTTTGATAATCTAAATCCATTTCTTCAATGGGATAGGGGAGATAAAGCCCAGCCTCTTGATTCAAAACAACATCTCTCAGTTCTTCTTCCGAGAGTTCTGCGGGGACCGGAATCAAATTAAGCATTGAATCTCGCATTGGCACAGCAGCAGCTAGTTTTTTTGCCTTAATCTTGTTTTCAGAAAGTGTCTCTTTAATTAAATCTGCCAGTGTCACGGGGTCGATGATTTTACCATCAGAATAAATGCCTTCGGGAACTTCTTTACTGGCTAGGACTTCTAATTCATACCCGCGGTCTGTATTACGCATCTGAGCCACATTAACTTGGTTTGGGGTTAGCTCAATGCCAACACCTTTTCCTCTTTTTTGGACAAAACTGGGAACTAACTTCGAGAGAGGCTGTAACATTTTTTCACTCAAGTTATTTTTAGGAATAAATCATTGTCTAGAATTATGCCTTATTTAAGCTCATATCACTACCGTTAAATCAACAGTTTTCAGTGACAGATCTCTAAAGTTTATCGGTATCGGCATCGGCGGGTGTAGCCGCTCAAGCTTGGTTCAGGTTTCAACCCCTAGGAAAATAATGAGGAACTACAGCTGAGGTTATCTTTCCCCATTGGGAGGGAAATCTTCCAACTTGACCAGCAAATTGACAAAGATTATACCTTAAAGTGATCTGAATTTCCTTAACTGGATTTCCTTAGCTCTAACCCCAACGACAATTTTTGAGGCTGAGTCTCTTTCTTCCTTTTGTTGCAAAGGTTTGTAGCTATTGCAAGGATCTCCTTTTCAGGAGAGAATGTCTAATATTGTAGTGAAAATAACCAAAGTTCTATGCTTGAGAATGGTAGATCAGAACTGTCAATTGTTCATCTATTATCCTGACTAACGGTCAGAGATTACAGCTTCTGTTTAGGAACGTGTTATCTCTAACCCAAAAGTTATCAAAAAAAAATGACTTGTCGTTATCTATTTAAGGAGATTAAGTTTTGAAAAAAGTAGAAGCAATTATCCGACCTTTTAAATTAGACGAGGTAAAAATTGCCTTGGTCAATGCTGGTGTTGTAGGAATGACTGTTTCTGAAGTCCGTGGTTTTGGTCGCCAAAAAGGTCAAACTGAGCGCTATCGCGGTTCTGAATACACAGTAGAATTCCTGCAAAAGCTCAAAATCGAAATTGTGATCGAGGAAGACCAAGTGGATACAGTGGTTGATAAAATTATCAATGCTGCTCGCACTGGGGAAATCGGTGACGGTAAAATCTTTATTTCGCCAGTGGATCAAATTGTTCGGATTCGCACCGGCGAAAAAAATCTAGAAGCCGTTTAACTTTCACAGTTTTCCCTAATTAGGGAGAGGGTGATAAGGGGATAGCCTTTTTACTCCCCTTTCCCCTAACCTCGTCCCTTACCGGTATCGATGATAGATAGGGCTAATCTTGACGACTGTGCTGTCCTTTGCTCCTCACTCTCCATTAGTAATCTTTAAAATTTCAGGAAACAATGCGGAGAAGGCTTGACCCCGATGACTCAGTTTTTCTTTACAAGCTGCTTCCATTTCGGCAAAGGTTTGTTGGACACTGGGCACATAAAAAATCGGGTCATAACCAAAACCGTTGCTGCCTCGCGGTGCTCTTAAAATTTCTCCTTCACAAATTCCTTCTTTTTCAAGAACAATCGCGCCATCAGGTTGCGCAATGGCAACGGCACAAATAAATTTGGCAGCCCGTTGTGGGGTCTCTCCCAGTTCTGCTAAAACACGAGCAATCCGTTCTTGATCGGTATTGGCATAGCGAGCGGAATAAATTCCCGGCGCCCCTTTCAGTGCGGCTACGGCTAACCCCGAATCATCCGCGATCGCGAAATGTCCAGTGGCTTGTGCCACAATTTTGGCTTTTAACCGCGCATTTTCCATAAATGTGGTTCCCGTCTCTTCTACTTCCAATTCTGGGGGTTTGAGAACAAGCTCACACGCTAAGTTACGGAGATAACTTTGCATTTCCTGGAGTTTCCCCGGATTACCCGTTGCAACAATTAACTGTTTCATTCAAAATTTCCCTTCTACAATGGATGTAGTATGGCTAGTGAGATTAATATCTCATGCTGGGGAGTTTTTGGGAGGAGGAATCATGTTAGTCGTATTAACTGAAGAACAAATCTTATCGCCCAAGCAAGTCTGTCAAAATTGTTTACTCGCTGATCGTCGTGGGCTTCCCCGCTGGCGTCAGGGGCATCTTGGTTGTGGCCAGATGTTAAGACGTTTAAGTGAGCAACAGCCGGAACTGTATGAATGTCAAATGGGATTTCGTCTAGCTCATTTAAACTCAGTTAACGGAGATCATACAATATTGAAACCTCAATAAAATCAAGGAGTTAATTCACATGGCTGGTCGCGGCAACGCTGAAATTCAAGACCGATTTTTTGCAGCTTTACCTTATATTTTACCTTTAATTTATGTGCTGCCGTTTGGGAATTTCCTGCTCCGGCAGTTCCCGATCTTACAGTTTATCTATGCGCCTCTCCAACCAGTGATTCAAATTTATTATGGCTTTCCCTTTGCGGGTCTAATTATTTTCTTTGTCTTACTCTTTGCTGTGGTTAGAAATGAAAATATTAGTCATTTTATTCGGTTTAATACCATGCAGGCGATTTTAATTGATATTTTGCTGGTCTTGATTCGATTTGGCACGCAAATTTTAGGCGCAGGGCTGAGAGCCGGCGGTGGCTTATTAATAGAAACCTTCTTTAATATGATCTTTATCGGGACCTTAGCAGCTTGTATTTATGGGATTGTGCAATCGGCACGAGGAATTTATGCAGAAATTCCTGCCATTTCAGAAGCAGTTAATGGACAGGTGCGTTAATCCGAGTTAAGGGCTTTTCCCTTCATTAAAACTCACAACCTCATTTTCTAAAGCGCCAATGCCTTCAATTTCGATCCGAACGCGATCGCCGACTTGCATTGGCCCAATCCCTCTCGGGGTTCCAGTAAGAAGAACATCACCGGGAACTAAGGTCATAATTTGAGAAATATAAGAGACCAATTTTTCTACGGGAAAAACCATTTCGCTGAGTAAAGCCGACTGCCTCGGTTCGGTTTCTTCATTGATGAAAGTTTGTAGAGTAGCCCCAGCGCTTAAATCGCGTACAATCCAAGGACCGAGAGGACAAAAGGTATCGAAGCCTTTAGCACGAGTCCATTGACCATCTTTCCGTTGTAAATCCCGTGCGGTTACATCATTGGCAATGGTATAGCCCCAAATTTTACTTCTCGCTTGTTCTGGCGTACAGTTGCGAGTCCGTTCTCCCATGACCAATGCTAGTTCTCCTTCATAATCAACGCGTTCGCTGAATTGGGGATAGTAAATGGGTTTGAGGTGAGCCGTAACCGCAGTGGGGGGTTTCAGGAAAATTAAAGGTTCTGTCGGCACTTCTCCCCCCATTTCTGCGGCATGTTGATGATAATTTTTTCCCACGGCAATCACTTTTGTCGGGGCGCAGGGAGCGAGAAGTTCATAGGTTTCCGGTTCAAGTTTTAAGTCTGTGGGTTGTCCTCCTAACCAAGAGGGGGCATCCAAGACTTGTACACTGCGATCAAGCTGTAGCAGTCCGTAGTAGGTTTGGGCTTGGGTGGTTTTCACTCGGACGTAGCGTTGCACCATAATCAATTAATAATTAATAATTAACAATTAATAATTAAAAATGAGTTTTTTGTTACTTGCTTTTTAACTGGGAGCGATAGACAATTTGACCTTAATTTCTAATGATAAATCAATCATCCATAACTAATAACAAATAACAAATAACAGACTAAAATTATTCATTGTTAATTGTACATTGTTAATTCTCTGTCAAATGTCCAAGTCAGTAAGGTTGAGTTGAGGACCGTATTTTTCAATGAACTCCCGACGGGGGGCAACGCGATCGCCCATTAAAACCGTAAAGATGCGATCCGCTTCCGCTGCATCTTCAATTTCCACGCGCTTCAGGGTTCGGGTTTCTGGGTTCATGGTGGTTTCCCACAGTTGCAAGGGCATCATTTCTCCTAAACCCTTAAATCGCTGGAGGGTGTAGTTGGCGTTGCTGGGAAACTCACGGACTAAATTCTGCATTTCGCGATCGCTGTAGCAATAGTAATGTTGTTTTCCTCGTTCTACTTTATAGAGAGGCGGACAAGCAATATAAACATAGCCTTGTTCAATTAATGCCCGTTGATAGCGATAAAAGAAGGTTAATAATAAGGTTCTGATATGCGCTCCATCAACATCAGCATCCGTATTATGAGCGCAAAGTCCCCCTACGCCGCAGATAAAGTTCTCATCTCCTTCTACCGAGAAGTCATACACATACTCTCCCGTAAGTTCCACTTCCTGATTCTCGATGACTCGTAACGCCATCAAATCATCGCTAATCGGAAGATAATCGGGGGTTTGTTGCTTGGGTTTTGCCAAATAGGCGAGTAATTGTTCGGCACAATGATGACGCTGCCAAATCTGCTGACAATTCGCTAACTGTTGTTTCTGACAGATGCTAATGGTGTAGTAAGGATGGCGAGTTTGAATGCTTGCGTTTCCAGTGGGCTGATGTTCCGTGGTAGTTGCAATTAAGCCTAATTGACCAAAGAGATACAGTAAACCATCTTTGAGATGTTTCCCATTAGTGGTAAACGAGATATGGGCATCGCTAATTGTGCCATCACCGAGAAAATATCCCTCTAGAAACGCAAGTTGGAAGCGTTCGCTAACACTAAAGACAACATTGGGGAGTTGTTTATCATGGGCAAGATTGCCTAAATTCCAAGCGCGAATCAAACGGGCAGCCATCACGCTATGGAAATAAAGTTTAATCCCTTTGCTGTCAGGATCGTAGTAGCAACGTGGCGTTTCCCCGAAAACGGATTCGATAACTTGGGTTAGTTCCGGAATTAGCGGTTCATCTTTTTCCCCTAAATTGAGGCTAACTTGATGTTGGCTTAACGTGCCTTCTGCTACATACCAACCTAAGAACCACAGTAATTCCTCAGTAACAGGTAGATCGCGATCGAAGGCTTTATTGACATGGGCGCGAGGAACGATTTTTACTTCATTTCCCAACTCCACTAACTCACTGGGGGTAAATTCAGCAAATGGTTTGTAATCACTCACCTCTCGCCAACGGACATTCTTACTATCTTCTTGATCACAGAGATAACTGTCAATTTTAGCTGGCAGCGTTTGATAAACCACCTTTTCATTCCCGCCAATTGCTTCTAGATAGGAGAGAAAATTCGGTAAGGTGGGATGATTAACCCCACGTTCCCAATGACTAATAGTAATGGGTTGTTTTACGCCACAAGCAAGGGCAACTTGTTTTTGGGTTACGCCTAAGTCTTGACGTTGGGTAATTAACTGTTGCCAATTTTCTGCATCAAGTTGAACCCGAGGTTCACTGAGTAAATCAGGGCGTTCAACTTTCGCTAAAACTCGCGCGGCTGCCGTTTTGCGAACACTCTCCCCTTGTAAATAAAGATTGTCGGTTAATCCTGCTTCGTAGAAGGTGCGCAGTAAATCAATAGAGGTTGTAGGTTCACTTGGGCGCGGTAAGCGACGACTTGCCACTAACCAGTCTCCTTGGCGAATTTCATTGCCTTTTTTCAGGCGAACTTCTCCGTCTTCATAAACAAAGACACTGTGGGAGGAGGTAACTTTCACCGAACGCTGATAACGAGTGGTAATCTGATACATGGGTTCTTCATGCCCATGACGAATTACCTCTTTTAGGGGACGGAAGCGGGTTTGATGGGTTTTGGGGTCAAAGGACATCACCTGATAGCGTTCTTGGCTGCGTCGCCCTTCCACACAATCATCAATAAACCCACCAATGGGAGTCAATTCTGTTTTTCCCGTATCATCCATGACGAGAGTAGGTTCATCCCCCGCAACACTCATAATCACGGCACGATGGTAACGGAGTTGGGATATATCAAACTCTTCTCCTTTCACCCCTAATCCCAAGGCAGTAATCAGCGACTGAATCTCATTATTTTTATAGATTTTGCTATCATCTGTTTTTTCAATGTTCAAGATTTTACCGCGTAAGGGGAGAATGGCTTGAAAGCGTCGGTCTCGCCCTTGTTTGGCACTCCCGCCCGCACTATCGCCTTCGACGATAAAAATTTCTGACTCAGCCGGATCCCGAGAACTGCAATCGGCTAATTTCCCAGGTAGGGGAGACGATTCTAAGACCGATTTCCGACGGACTAATTCTCTCGCCCGTCGTGCGGCTTCGGCTGCTTTAAACGCTTGTACTGCCTTTTCAATAATGGCATCAGCAACATTGGGATTAAAATCTAAAAATTCAGTGAGCGTTTCTCCCACTAGCGAGTCAACAATGCCTCTCACTTCTGTATTCCCTAACTTGGTCTTGGTCTGACCTTCAAATTCCGGTTCCGGAACTTTTACAGAAATCACTGCTGTTAACCCTTCTCGAATATTTTCTCCGGCGAGGTTAGAATCATTTTCTTTCAGTTTGTTGCGCTTACGGGCAACATTATTCATCGTCCGGGTTAAAACCGTTTTTAACCCTTCAAGATGGGTTCCCCCATCCACTGTGCGAATATTATTGGCAAAGCCTAAAACATTATCGCTGTAAGCATCAACACACCATTGCAGCGCTACTTCCACTTGTACCCCTTCTTTCTCTCCCTGCACATAGATAATGTCAGGATGGAGGGGTTGTTTTTCGCCGACAATGTAACCGACATATTCTTTAATGCCGCCTTGATAGCAGTAGGTTTCAGTGCGCGGTTGTTCTGCATTACGGTGGTCAGTGAAGGTAATTTTGACTCCTGCGTTGAGATAGGCCAGTTCTCTCAGTCGTCCGGCAAGGGTATTATAGTCAAATTCTATCCCTGTGGTAAAAATTTCTGTATCAGGAAGAAAGCACAGTGAGGTACCGGTTTCGGGACTGGGATCCGGTTCGCTTTCTAAATCATGAGTGGGAACTCCTCGCTCGTAGCGTTGCTTATAGGCAGTGTGTTCCCGTCGGACTATTACTTCTACCCATTCTGAAAGGGCATTGACCACAGAAACACCAACTCCATGCAGTCCGCCTGAGACTTTGTAGCCTCCCCCACCAAATTTACCACCGGCGTGGAGAACGGTCATTACAGTTTCCAGTGCTGACTTTCCAGTACGAGAATGGACTTCCACGGGAATCCCCCGTCCATTATCAGTGACAGTTACGGAACCGTCTGCGTTAAGATCGATCTCAATGTGGGTGCAGTAACCAGCAAGCGCTTCATCAATTGAGTTATCCACCACCTCATAAACCAGATGGTGTAGTCCTCGTGGCCCTGTAGAACCAATATACATTCCGGGACGTTTGCGGACTGGTTCTAGACCTTCGAGAACTTGTATCTGTTCAGCACCGTAACTGTTTGTCATGAGCTTCTCCGAAGAATTAAAGCATTAAGCCCCGTTGATTGACTTTTAGGGCAAAATCTTCGGAAATTCTAACACAAAAGGGTTAAAGGCGACATAAGAGTGTTTTGAATTAATTTTTTCTGAGGTCACTGGTGAAGTTGCTATCAAAATCAAACAATGCTCTGGTTAGCAGACTAGCGACGAACTTGTAAAGAAGATCATTCTATTGCTGATGCTTCGCCGATGCAGTCAAAACTGATTGATCAAACGGTAAGAGTAAGCATTGTGGTATTCTTCAAAAAGACGTGTCGTTGCATACCCTACCACAGACTTTAAGCAAGAGGGCGGTTTCTTTCTACGTCAGGTCTAATGTAACTCAATTGGTGATTATTTTTGGCGGCGACGGGGAAATCTTAACTTCTTCTTCCTTCTGCTCATTTTTTCGCCACTGGTGTCAACGGGATAAAATCGTTTTAACCAACCGCTACGCCAGAAGAAAATAATTAAGCTTAAAGCAACAGTTCCCATGACACTTAAACAAACAAAATATCCCCACTTCCAAGCCAGTTCTGGCATATATTCAAAATTCATACCATAAACACCGGCAATAAAAGATAAGGGAATAAAAATGCTAGAAATAATCGTCAGAACTTTCATCACCTCACTCATTTTATTACTCATTGAAGAGAGGTAAACATCCATTAAACTTGAAGATAATTCGCGATAACTTTCGACAATATCTAGGAGCTGAATCACATGATCATAACAGTCTCGAAAATAAATTTCTACATCTGAACTAATTAAGTTACTGCCACTTCGCATTAATGTTGTAATCACACTTTGTTGGGGCCAAATGGCACGTCTTAGTGCCAGAAGTTCTCGTCGTATTTTATAAATTTTTTCGAGGGTATGATGATCAGGATTAAAAACAACTTCGTTTTCTAATTCTTCAATCCGTTCACCATAATCTTCTAAAACAGGAAAAAAACTATCAATAATCGTATCTAAAAGTAGGTAGGTGAGGTAGTCAACGCTGGAAGTGCGAATTTTACCTTTATTGTTTTTAAGGCGATCGCGCACGGGATTAAAACAATCATGATTAGGTTCTTCCTGGAAAGTTAAGAGATATTTTTTTCCTAAAACAAAGCTGACTTGTTCTGAATAAAAACCATCTTCTTCGGGTTTCGGTTGTACCAAATGAATAATAATAATTAATTGTTCATTATAGTCTTCTACTTTCGGACGTTGAGGAACATTAACTACATCTTCTAACAGTAAAGGATGAAGCTTGAAAATTTGACCAATCTGTTTTAGAATATTTTCAGAACCAAGCCCTTGTATATCTAACCAGGATGCAGATTCACTTGCTAAATAATGTTCACACTTTAGCGGATCAATATTAACTCTTCTCACTGCGTGCTTAGCATCATAATCAATTAAAACTAACTGTGAAGGCGCAGCATCTTCCTCAATCCATAAGGTTCCGGGTTCACTCCCCGGTTGGTCAAAAAAGAAGTCAAAATAATCTTCTTTGTCTTCACTATCTTCAAGAAAATCGGGATTGAAACTAGGAAATTGTGTCATTTTTATTTTAAATTTATCATCAATAATGGATCACTCAGCACAACAGCTTTGGCAGAATATTCTGGAACAGTTGCAACCCCAACTTAGCCCACCGACCTTTCAAACTTGGCTGCAAACTGTTACGCCACAAAGCCTCAATGATCACTGTTTAGTGATTTGTGCGCCCAATCCATTTTCTCGGAATTGGTTACAAAAATATTATCTTTCTCTGATTACAAAAACAGCTCAAGAATTGGCTCACTCTAATTTAACCGTTCAAATTACGACACCTTTTGCGGCTAGTGCCAACTCAGAGGAAATTCCTTTAACTTGGTGGAAACAGAGTGAGGATTACATCAATAGCTTAGCAGGCGATCGCGCTTCTGAAAATGCACTCAGCCCCAAACATACCTTCTCAGATTTTGTTGTCGGACCCAATAACCGCATGGCACACGCTGCATCCTTAGCGGTTGCCGAATATCCTGGTCGAGAATTCAATCCTCTGTTTCTTTGTGGGGGAGTGGGCTTAGGAAAAACTCATTTATTACAAGCGATTGGTCATTATCGCTTAGAACTGTATCCCGACTCCAAAGTATTTTATGTTTCTACTGAACAATTTACCAATGATTTAATTAATGCGATCCGTCACGATCAACTCCAACAATTCCGAGAACATTACCGCGCTGCCGATATTTTACTAATTGACGATATTCAATTTATTGAAGGAAAAGAATATACCCAAGAAGAATTCTTTCATACATTTAATACACTTTACGAGGCAGGAAAACAAGTCGTTCTCGCCTCAGATCGTCCCCCGAAGCAAATTCCCAGGTGTTCAGAAAGGCTCTCTTCTCGTTTTGCTATGGGATTAATCGCCGATATTCAACCGCCTGATTTAGAAACACGGATGGCAATTCTCCAGAAAAAAGCCGAATATGACAACCTTCCTTTATCGCCCACTATTGTTGAGTATTTAGCTAGAAATTATCCCTCAAATATTCGAGAATTAGAAGGCGCTTTAACCCAAGTCGTTGCTCATTTATCATTATCAGGCTTACCGTTAACTTTAGAAAATGTGACTTCTCTTTTGAATCCACCGCAAGCCAAACTGGCAACTTCTCCCGAGCGGATTTTACAGGTGATTGCCGAATATTTTCAGGTCTCTTTAGCTGATTTAAAGGGCAGTTCTCGTCGTCGAGAAATTAGTTCAGCGCGACAAATTGGGATGTATTTAATGCGTCAACACACGAATTTGAGTTTGCCAAAAATTGGGGAAATTTTTGGTGGAAAAGATCACACAACGGTAATGTATAGTTGTGAAAAAATTGCCCAACAACAAGAGCAAAATCCAGAACTCAATCAAACCTTACGTCAACTCACCGATCACGTAATTTCCCAATGATTGCTATTAGCAATTATCCGTATTCCGGAATTAATGCAGTGGCTTGCAGATTACCGTTAGCAAGGACTTTTTCATATTGTTCGGTTAGGTTTCGCCAGTTATGATTTTTTTCAATCAGAGTACGAGAATTTTGAGAGAGACGTTCGCGCAGTTGCGGATCTTGTAATAAGCGCCCGATCGCGTAAATATATTCTTCTAAGCGATTGACCCGCATTGCTGCCAAAGGAACTGCAGCACCATCGACATTTAAGCCTTCTAGGGCGCGATCGCTGCCAACCACAGGAACACCAATTGCCATTGCCTGTAATGTCGCTAATTTCATGCCTAAACCCGCTTGTGTGGGAAGCACACAGACCGTGCTGCGTTGCAAAATGGTCTGTAAAACAGAATCTGCGGTTGCAATTTCAATTCCAGAAACCTGTTTCCAATCTTGAAGATAATCAGGGATTCCCTGTAGGGTTAATGTGATTTGCGGATAACGTTTTTTCAGTTCGGGGAAAACCGACTCACACAAGAAATTAACTTCTTCTGTCACCGCTAATTCTTCCTGATGACTGATATAAAGTAGTTGATAACCGCCTGGATCAGCCGTCCGTTTTGGAAATAAGTTTAAATCAACTCCGTTAGGAATAACAGTGATTGGTTTTTCAGTTTGTAAAGCTTTAATTTGTTTTTTATCTTCAGCGGTTGTTGTTACTAGTGCTGAAAATTTAGAACAATATTGTTGCTCATATCGTTTGAGGAGAGGTAGATTTAACTGCTCGCGCAGACTTTTTTTTGCAGCAGTTGAACGCTCTAAAAATTTTTGACATGTCCCATGAATTGAACCATGAATATTGACAATTGTTCTGACTTGGTTTTGCCATTCAGGACGCACATAAATTTCGTTAATACTGTGCTCACAAGTAATGACATCAAACTCTTTAGCGGCAACTTTTTCATCAATCCATTGCTGCATTTGCGGGGAAAAATAAGACAAAACACTTTTCGGAGTTCCCTCTTTTAATAATTGTCCTAACCGTTTTGCCCGATTCATAATTCCCCGTCGCCCCATCTCTTGATGATGGGGAAAAATCACTAAATCTTGTACCCATTCTGCGAGTGTACCAATATGATCATCTTTTGCCATTTGATAATGCTGTGCAACCACTGTAACTTCATGACGTTCACTTAGGTTTTTCATCAAGTTAAAGGTTCGGGTAGGAATAGAATTTTGGGTGTAAGGAGAGGGCAAAATTGCCGAAATCATTAAAATCTTCATACTCACTCACTGTCTACTTTCAAAGTCGATTGAATTCATTCTGAAAAGGAATTCCTCTCCGATCCAGCATTGGGTTTAGCGGCTTGTCGCCTTGATTGGTATCAGGTTCCTCACTTAAAGAGGAAACGGATTAGGTAATCATACCGGTTTACTGACAAGCGCGATCGCGCTCAAGTTCCCCGACAAATCTAATATTGATTTAAATCAATTAAATTAGCTATCTTAACACATAAAAATCGTAATTTAGCATAATTAAAGCTTAAATCTCTATCTGTGTGTAACATTTCAGCATCTCATCTTGAAAAAATATGCATTTTTACACATAGGGATTAATCACTATTTTATCGGGAGTGCCATTCAATCTTCTGGAACACCCATAAAAAATGTTATATAGCACTTCTGGGTTGGGTGAAGGACAAAGTTATTAGCTTTGGGAACAGAGAACACAGAATGTGCTTCATCAGAGTAAAATTTGTTATATTTATCACATAATGAGAGGTCCAAAATGGCAACGAAAACTTTGGAAACAATAGAGCTAAAAATACTACTGAAATTGTTAGGTTTAGCGAACTACGAAGGAAGCATGACTCAAGTTAAGCCAAATCAGGGAACTTCTGCAGCGGAACGTAATAAAATTTGCTATCGTTTGCAAGATCGCAGATGGGTCACATTAGCTGAGGAGATTAAGAAGATTAAACTTACCTCTTCTGGGAAAGCACTTCTTAGTGTAGATCCATCAGAATTACCCATTACTAAGACAGAATTAAAGATAATCAATGCTTGTGGTAAGGGAACTATTACTCCTGGTAAAACTAATGTTTCCCCTGCAAAAGAACGTGACAGCTTAATTCAGAGTTTAACTGAACGAGGATTTCTGGAAGTGGTGGAAGCTGAGCCCAAAAAAATTACTTTGACTGAAACTGGCAAAACTTTTCTATTAAACGAATTTACTCCGAGTGGTACAGCCTCGGTAAGTTTAAACCTATTGGGTAACTATATTGAGTTTTTACGGCAAAATCAAGCCAATGACAGTCAACAAAAAAACAATCAATCTTTTCAAAAGCCACAGCATCAATTAGCAGACAAAGAAGTATTAGAGTTAATCATTCAGTTAGATAAAGAATATAATACCAATAATTATTTACCAATTTTTTATCTTCGCGAGCAATTACAACCTCCCTTCAAGCGGGAAGAATTAGACCAAGTTCTCTATCGTTTACAAGGAAATGACAAAATTCAACTCAGTTCCCTAATTGAGACTGAAGGTTATACTCCAGAACAACTAAAAGGAGGAATTTCTCAGCGCATTGGCGGATCTTTATTTTTTATTCAAGTGACTCATTAAAAGGTTCCATTATGTCAGAGTTGGAAACAATTATCAAGCAATCCATTAATCCTTTTGATACAGCCAACTTTAAAAAAGGAAATTTTTGGGAAGAAGAACAACCACAAGATTTAAATGTCAATTCGATTCATAAAGAAGTCTTAGAGAGCATAGAGCAGACTTTAACACAAGTTGCAAAAGATAAAAAAAGCCGTACTATTCGCTTAGAAGGAGATAGCGGTTCTGGGAAAACGCATCTTTTAGGTCGCCTCAAAAAAACTCTGAACCGAAAAGCATTTTTTGCTCATATTATTGCTTCAATTCAAGCTGAATACGTTTTTCAATATACTCTTCGGAAAACAATTGAGAGTTTAATGTTTATTCCTGAAGGAGAAACGGAGTCACAGCTATTGTTATGGTTAAAGCGAATTATTAAACAGCAAAGGGAAGGAGTAACTCAAAGAATACTGGGTAAGAGAAAAACTTTTATTAATCAAATGAAAGCAGCTTATCCCAGTGGAATTTGGAATCCGAATTCATTTTTTAGTGTCTTATATGCACTGACTCAGCCGGATTTATATGCCTTAGCGTGTGGATGGTTAAAAGGAGATGATCTAGACGATGAAGACTTAAAAGTATTGGGTGCTAAAGTCACGATTGAAACTGAAGATGACGCAATGAGTTTGTTGGCTAACTTGAGTTATATTTCTAACTCAACGCTACCCATTGTTTTATGTTTTGATGAAATTGATATTAGTCATGAGCGTGAAGAATTATTAAAATCTATTTTGAGATTAAATATGATTATTCAAAGCCAGAAACTCAAAAATTTTCTGGTAATTCTGAGTGTTATTACTAATACTTGGAAAGAACATGAAAATTCTATTGCAGTTTCACTCAAAGCTCCGATTAACCAAACTCTTTCTTTAAAGCCAATTACAACAGAGCAAATTGAAGTCCTTTGGTCAGTTCATCTAAGACCATTCCATCAGCAACTCGAAAAGCAACCTGAATCGAGCATAGCACCATTAACTAAAGAAGATTTAGAATTCTATTTTCCGAGTGGCGAAACTAATCCAAGTTTTCCGAGTGGCAAAACTAATCCAAGAAATGCTCTACAGGTGGGTCATGAACTCATTCAATACTATAAAACTGGTCGAGTTGAGGCACCCGATTCAATTGCAGCCTTTAAATTACTTTGGCGTGAAGAATTAAAAAAAATAAAAGCTAACATTACTGATTTCAGTGCTTTTTCGTCTGCTGAATTAGCGAATATGTTGCAGAAAGGGATTGAAACTCTCAAGCAAACTCAAGCGAAGGTTAATATATTTAATAAAAATACAAGCTTTGGTGTCAACTCTTTTAGCTTTAAAGATCGCTCTTCTCCGGAAATCGGAATTATTTGGAATGAAGGACAGAACTTGAGAAGTTTTGCCGCATTAATGAACCTTTGTGATGAACTATTTCGACACCAGAGATATGATGTACTGATTTTCATTCGTTATCAAGGGATGGGTCACGCAAAAAATCGAGGCTATCAACGATTCCAAAAAATCTTTCAAACTTCCCCGAATTTTCATATCATACCTGATTTAGATTCAGTTTATATCTTAGCCACTTACCACAGTCTTTATAGCTTTGCGACGAATCAAAATTTGACCGTAGGTTATGAAACGCCAGATGTTCAACGTTTACAGGAATTAACGCGTCAGTCTGGTGTATTAAACGAGTGTCAAATTCTAGACAAGTTAGAAGTCTTGGAAGCTACTTCCTCTCCAGTTGAACCACCTCTAGTTGAAAAACCTCCAGTTGAACCATCTCCGGTTAATTCATCTAAAAATAATCAAGAAATTAAAGAATATATACTGAATCTTGTTCAAACTACTTTGTTCATAGGAAGAAAAGCCTTAACTAATCAAACATTAGCAGAATTCAATAAGGAAACGACTTTAGAAGAAATTGATCAGTCGATCCAAAGTCTCATCAAGGAACAGCAAATTAAAATTGTTAATCCTAAGGAAGAGTTAGAAGCACAAAGTATTTCAATAATTTCGTAAAAACCAAAATATAAATGTATGTTAATAACTTTGAAATAAGTAAGCAGATTATACAAAAACTCTCTCGATATTCAAGACTTTGGATAGATACAGAAATTGCTGATTGGAAAACGAAGCATCCTCACCTTTCCCTCATCCAAGTATTGACTGATTCTAATGCTACTGCAAGCGATGCAGTTTATGTGTTAGATGTGTTGCAGCAACCTGAATTAATTACGCTATTTATTCAGAGATTAATGAAAGATGAGAAAATTGAAAAGATTTTTCATAATGTTTCCTTTGATTTAAGATATTTAGGCAAAGAAAACGCTAAAAATATCACTTGTACCTATCAACTCGCTCGACAATTTTCTAAACAGCGTTTGGGAACTTCTAATTTACAATTGAAAACTTTAGCGGTGGAACTTTGTCAGTTTTCTCAAAATGAAGTTGACTTGGAACAGCAAAGTAGCGACTGGAAAAAACGTCCTCTTAATCAGAAACAATTACGCTACGCTGCAATGGATGTGATTTATTTAGCTTATGTTCATCGCTATTTACTCAATTTCCAGCCAAATTGTCAGAGGAATCAGAAAATGACTCAAACTAACTTTTCTAAGTTTAGTGTAACTGACGTTCGGGTTGCATTTGAATGTCCACGCTTATTCTATTTGAGTAAACATTTTGGTGGTAAGACCCTATTTATTCCTCCCGATCAACCGAAAGCGATTGGACAACCCTTTCATAAATTTGCGTTTAAATTTATCGAATTTGCGAAAACTGATCCGGAATTTAGAGAGATTTTTAAGCCCAAGCCACAAGAACTTGACTCAGAGGAAGTGACCCAGAAAATGCAAAAGAGATTTTATGACCAAATCTTTTTTCCTCGCTTACAAAAAGTGGCTCAATCTAAACCAGAAAATGTCCCGGTTTTGCAACAAATTTGGCAGGGTTTAAGAGGTTTAATGCAACATTGGAGTGAATTGCTCATTCAGAATCGCTACTATGCCAATTATCATAATGTCATTAGTCAAACCTTTGTTTCACAAGAACTTGCTGTCTCCTGTGACTATCCAATTCCCAACCAGAAAACTCAGAAAATTGAAGGACAATTTGATAGCTTAATTCGCGATCTCAAAAAAAATCGCTTGTGTATGGTGGAGTATAAAACTTATACACCCCTTGATTCTGCAGCGCAGTTAGCCCAAGTGGCATTGTATAGTTACATCTTACATCTCCATCAACAACAGCCGGTTGATAGTGCGGTTTATTGTGTTTTACCGGAATTTAAAAGTTATTTTTACAGTTGGGAAGAACTGAAAGATACCGTTCATGAATTAACTCCGTTTAAACTCCAACAGATGCGAGAGTGGTTAACTTGGAAACCCTCGCAACCTGATCCGCCACCACAAACCCATCAAAGCGAACAACTTTGTCCGATTTGTCCTCAACAAGAAACGTGTCAAACCTATTTTCTAGAACAAGATTCCAAACCACTTCAAGAAGAAAAAAGAAAGCCAGTTGATCCGCCAAAACCTAAACCAAAACCGGAAAAAACAAATGAACCAGACGCAACACAGTTAGGACAGCAGCTAGAAGCCATTTTGCAGGCGTATGGGATTAAGGCTGACTATCAAGGCGCAACCATTGGCGCATCGTTTATTCGGATTCGCTTAAAACCTCGCCTGGGAGTAAAAGTGGTTTCTATTCTTAACCGCGCCACCGATATTCAAGTGCAAATGGGCATTGCTAGCCCTCCCTTGATTTCTCCTCAAGCTGGATATATTAGTGTTGATTTACCGCGATCGCGCCGAGATGTTGCTGAGTTTGAAACGTATGTTCAAGCTACTCAAAATCACTCTGAGATTAAGATTGCTCTTGGTGTTGATTTAGAAGGAAATCTAATTGATGCCGACTTATCTGATCCCAATAGTTGTCATTTCCTAGTGGGTGGAACAAATGGGAGTGGAAAAAGTGAATTCCTCAAAAGTGTCGTTTTAAGTTTAATTCGCCGTTATCCAAAAGAAGTGGTCAAACTTGCTTTAGTTGATCCGAAACGGGTGACGTTTCCTGAATTTGAAAACAGCCCTTGGTTGATGTCGCCTGTGATTAAAGAGCGCGATCGCGCGATCGGCTTCATGGAAGAATTGGTTTCGGAAATGGAGCAACGGTATCAACAACTTGAACAAGCCCAATCTTCCAACATAAAAAGCTATAACCAAACGTTGACTCAACAAGGGAAAACACCTGTTCCTCACATTGTGTGTATTTTCGATGAATACGCTGATTTTATGGTGGAAAAAGAAGATCGCGAAGCCCTCGAATATAGTATTAAACGCTTGGGAGCAATGGCAAGAGCGGCTGGTATCCATTTGATTATTTCCACCCAACGCCCCGAAGCAAAAATTGTAACCCCAATTATTCGTGCTAATCTTACTGGAAGAGTCGCATTGAAAACCAGCACAGAAGCTGACTCCAAAATTATTCTTGGCGGAAGTCAAACCCAAGCCGCCCATTTATTAGGAAAAGGGGATTTGCTTTACCTCAATAGTGGACAATTAATCCGCTTACAAAGTTTACTGGTCACTCAGAAACATTTTTCCTAAACATTGAACCTTTTTCTGATCTCGCTTGTCTAAACGGGTGAATCCAATTGGTTTGGGGAGACAGAATGTGTTAACTGAGCCAAATACTAACTTGAGTGACACTGAATTAGTCAAATGCTGTCAAACAAACAATCGCGCTGCGTTTCGACTCCTATACCGTCGTTATCAAAGGCGGGTTCGTTCCACACTTTATCAACTGTGTGGGGAGTCAATGCTGGATGATTTAGTCCAAGAAGTCTTTTTTCGGGCTTGGAAAGGATTACCCAAACTCCGAAAACCGAAAACGTTTTCCACTTGGCTTTATCGCATTTGTTGGAATGTCGCTTGTGATCAAAGACGGGCGTTTGCTCAGTTACGGGAACAAAAACAAATCCTCGCTCAACAAGAGCCTTCACTCAACAGTGCAGATCTCAATACCATGCACTATCAACAGTTAGTCCAACAAGGCTTACAAGCCCTTACATTTGAGCAACGGGCGGTGATTGTTCTTCATGACTTAGAGGACGTTCCCCAAAAAGAAATTGCTCACATTCTCGACATTCCCACAGGAACCGTGAAATCCCGTTTATTTCATGGACGTAAAGCCCTACGGGACTTTTTAGAAAAGCAAGGAGTGGTTTTATGAGTCATCATTCTTCAGATGAACGTCTTGTTCAATTTATACGGGAACATCACCCTTCTCCTCCATCGCCGAAAGAGAATATAGAAGATACCTTAATAGCACAAATTGAAACAGAAGCGCAACCGACCAATGTTACTCCTTTCCCAAGGAGACGTTATCAAGGATGGGTATTTGGTAGCGCGATCGCTGCTAGTGTCTTACTTCTCTTTACCAGCGTTCGCTTCTTGCAACCTAGTTCTTTGTCCCCTCAAGAAACGGCTGAGTTAGAAGCCTTTCTGATTGAAAATTGGGAAGCTGTGACAATGGCTGATCCCGCAGAAACCAGTTGGTTCATTCCAGAACAACCCAAATCATCGAACCGGAGGTAAATTTTATGTTTTTTCATCGTATTTCTTTGTTTACCCTTCTTTTCCTTTCTCTCAGTGCGACTAGCGCCTTTGCTGGAACCAATTCTTATGTCCAAACTTTAGAAACGCCGCAACTAATTGCTCAATCTTTTGATGATGAGGCAGATTTTGGACCCCGTCATCGTGGTAGCAGACGAGGAGAGTTGATAGATCAGTTAGATCTCAGTGACACTCAAAAAAATGAACTGCAACGGATTCGCAATGAATATCAACCCCGCTTTATGGAACAAAGAGAGGCTCTGTTTGAGGCACGACAAACTCTGCGCAATATGATGGTGGATGATAACGCTTCTAATAGCGACTTACGCCAACAACATGACAAAATCCTGAGCTTACGGGATGAAATGGGCAACTTGCGCTTTGAAAGTATGTTAGAAATGCGAGAAGTCCTGACTCCTGAACAGCGGGAAGATTTTGCTGAGTTAATGGACGAACGTCGAGGAAACTGGGGACGCGGTCGCCGCGGTCGAGGTCCTGGCTTCCGTGGCGGACGCTTTAATAATGAATTCTAATCTTTCCTAAGCAAACAGTTGTTGCACTGGGCGTTTCCTAACGTTTCAATATTGCGTAAATGAGAAAAGCTGTAACCCAAAATTCCAACACTGACTAGGCCGATAGAAGAAAGGGTATATAAGAGAGCAATTCCACTGCTCTTGCCAACACCAAACAGCCCAC
>JAAANX010000063.1 GCA_009909085.1 Cyanobacteria bacterium GSL.Bin1
AACCAATTTTCCGCTCTCAAGAGGGGAAAGTGAGTTATGTGAATTTGCGCACCAGTAGCTTTGCTGATGATAATTATCAAACCCTTGTCGAAGAGATTCGCGGGGGAGAGAGTCGCCGAACGCTCCGCGAAGAGGGGTTCTCAGGAGATGGTTGGGCTACTGGTGATGGGGTTGCCTTCCCCTTGTATGTTGGTTTGTGAGTTGGTGCCCTCTAGGCATCTACTTGCTCACAACTTGGCATTATTGATTTTGACTGGAATTGAGCTTGAGTTAATTCAAGTTACCTATTCACTTTCTGGAGTGGGGGTAGGTTGTTTTTCCAGATATTGCAGAAATTCTAATAACTCTGCTTCTGAAAGAAGAGAGCGCGATCGCTTACCATAGGTTTCTTCTAAGAATTTTCGCCCCTGTTCACTCGTCCAGTTCAGTCGCCGCAATTCGACATTAGTGCGAGCAATAACATCAGAGTTATCCATGATTGCTTCTTCCCTGAGATGACTCGCCTCCTTCTCTCCTTGAGTTGAGACGGCCTCGATCTGATTCGCTTCAGAATCAGTGGTCTCGGTTTTCACATCTGTTTTTGTCATTGGGCTAGAAGCAGAATCTTCTGATGAGGAAACGCTAGCTTGATTGCTGATATTAGCAAAACCGTTGGAAGCAGCAGCAGCACTCGGAGAAGACAGTGCTTTTTCTTCCTGGATTTTCACAGTTGAGGTTAAGGTTTCGGTTGCAGAGGAGTTAGAGTGTTTGCTCTGAGGAGGTGTTAGAGTGGCTGGTTGTTGATTTTCCTTGCGAGAGGGAACATGAGGGGATGGTGTTGGAGAGAGGGAAATATTTAAAACAGCTAAAGCGCGAGTACGAGCCTTATCTTCTGCTTGTTCTACCGTCTCGGCTGCAGCGAGTCCTGTGGCGAGAGTCAGCCCCTCACTTTGTACACTAGCGCGAACAATGTATTTTCCGTGGTCAATTTGGATTAATTCGCTAATAAGACTTCCTTGAGGAAAATGAGTGCGAAATTGCTCAAACATAGTTATTTTTAGTGATTCATTACTCGTAATTGCTGCTTAGTCTTAGGGCAATTTGAAGGCAATTCCGAAAGTTTTATGATCAGATTCATTTCGGAATAAAGTCAAAAACCAGATAGAATGGATGGAAGATAGCACTACTTCTGTAGTTTAATCGTTATTGAGCGAATATGCTATTAAAAGCAAAGCTAATTGATGCGCTCCGAAGACATCAGCAATTATGTGCCTTGCTTTCTTCTTAACGTTTACTATAGTTGCTGGATCGTTTTAATGAATAACAAACAGCAGTAGTGTTTTTGTCGAGTACGATAGCAACTTCATGTTTGCTGTCTCTCGATGTAGAAGTCTGCACATTCTGCGTAAGTGAACCTAAAAAGATACTGATATCAGATGGAATTTTCAATCGCTACAATCCTCTCTCATTTAAGTGATAATAAATTGGTCGCACCAAAAGTTCTCGAGAAAAAGCTTAATCTTCAAGACGAACAAAGTCTCGAACAATTACAAGTTGCTCTAGATGCGCTTGAACGCATCGGCGTTATTGTCAAAGAAAGGGGAAAATATCGCCGTCCGCCCCAAGAAGATGTTGTGGAAGCCAAACTTCGCTGTTCGAGTAAAGGCTTTTGTTTTGCCATTCAAGATCAAGAAGGAACGGATGATATTTATGTCCGCGAATCTCATTTGGGCAGCGCTTGGAATGGCGATCGCGTTTTAGTGAAAGTGATTAAAGAAGCCAGTCGTCGTCGTTCTCCGGAAGGAGAAGTGCAAGTGATTCTCGATCGCGCTAATCCCTCCTTACTGGCACAAGTGCGACAAGCTGAGGATGACGACAAACCAGAGTATCATGCTGTTCCTTTAGATGATCGGCTGCTGTTTGAACTCAATCTCAGTCCTGATGGTGCTGACTTAAAAGAAGCGGTGGATCATTTGGTGCATGTGGAAGTATTACGTTACCCTCTCGGTGATCATCCGCCAATTGGTCGCGTGACAAAAGTACTCGGCAGTGACGCGGAAGAAGCAGCGGATACCGATATTGTCTGCTGTAAACACGATTTACCCAGAACCTTCTCTCAACACGCTTTAGCCGAAGCCGCAGCCTTAACTCCTAGTTTCGATCAAAAAATATTAGAAAAGAGACAAGATTATCGGGATTTACTCACTATTTCCCTTGCAGAAACCCCACCCGCCAATGAAAACTCCCCCTTTGTGGAAAACGCCCTTACCTTAGACAAAACCAATAGCGGAAATTGGCGTTTAGGGATCCATATTGCCGATGTTGCCCATTATGTGGCTTCCGATTCAGCGTTGGATAATGCAGCCAAGCAACGAGGAACAGCGGTATTTTTACGAGATCTAGTCATCCCCCTCTTCCCCAAAGAGGTGCAACAATGTGCGTCCTTGATTCCTGGAGAAGATCGCCTGGCGGTCAGTGTGATGTTAATGATTGACCAAATGGGCGAGATTCAAGATTTTTCCATTGACGAAAGTGTGATTCGTGTGGATCAACACTTTAGCTACCAAGAAGCGCAATCGCTGTTAGGAGAGAATCAAGACGTTGCGCCAGACCAGAAACCAGCAGTGGCACTGCTTAATGAACTCTTTTTTACCCTCAGTCCGCTGGTGAAAGCCCAACGGTTACAACGGGGTAGCTTTGATATTGAACTCCCCGAAGCCCAGGGTGGATTTCAAGATGAAGGGCGTTTAGGGGCAGTAGTTGTGGATTCTTCCCTACCGGTGCGTTCTTTGCTGACGGAGTTAATGATTCTGCCGGGACAAGTGGTGGGACGTCATTTACAAGCCCTTGGTGTGCCTGGAATCTATCGCATTCAACAGATTTCTGATTACACCGAAATTGAAGACTTGATGAAGTTGGGCAATAACTTGGAATTAGAACTAGAACTGGAAAATGAGGATGAGTTGCGTCCCCAAGATTACCAGAATTTCAGTCGCCAAATTTCTAAGTCGAGTGCCGATCGCGTTTTGATGTTTTTCCTGAAATCAACGCTGAAATTAGCCAAATATAGCACTAAACCTGGTGAACACTTTGGCTTAGCCGAAAATACGGCTTACAGTCCCTGTATTTCTCCCGGACAGCGCTATGCTGATTTGTGGGTCCAACGCATCTTAAAGGCGGTCTTTAATCAGGGGCGCGATCGCCGCCATAGTCGCGCCAAAGAGGGGGTCGATCTCCACAGCAGTAGCAGTCATGGCAAGATCAACTGGAATGTGCTTCCACCCCCAATGGCAACGGAGTATGAAGAACAAATTGCCAGCTTCATCCACCATCTTAACGAACGAGACAAAATGGTGGAAGACGCGGAAAATGACCTGAAAGGGCTGAAAAAAGCTGAGAAAATGAAAGAACGCACAGGAGAAGTTTTTTCAGGCTTAATTACTGGTGTTCAATCCTATGGCTTCTTTGTAGAAATTGAAGACCTACTGGTAGAAGGACTCGTTCATGTCAGTTCCCTCAAAGATGATTGGTATGAATATCGAGCCCGCCATGCCTGTTTAGTCGGTCGTAAAAACCGCATTGCCTACCGTTTGGGGTCGCGCGTGAAAGTCCAAGTCAAGAGTGTTGATTACTATCGTCAGCAAATTGACTTAGTAACGGTTTCTGGGGCAACACCTGCCACCGATGAAGACTTTGATAATTAATTTCAGTCTTTTATAGAAGAAAGGGGGAATTGGGGAAACTTGGACAAATCAAGGGGGCTAATTCCCCCTTGCCCATTAGGTAAAGAAGCGATTGATGGGATTAGTTGTATATCCAGCGCTGATTAGCCTTGGCAGCTCAAGCAAAACAGTTTGTAAAGCAAATTTCCTTCTCTAAGGACTAACTCCGTTAAAATCAGGGAGGATAACACAGTTTGGTCTTAACCAAAATTCATCACCATGAAACCAGAACTGAATGCTTCCAAACATTTGTTGAAAATTTTAATTGGCGCCGCTTGGATTGATGGCAAATTTCAACCGGAAGAACGTCAATATCTGATCAAAACCGCAGAAAAACATCAATTAGCCAATGATCCCGAAATTCGTGCTTTACTTTATGAACTGAAAACGGTGCAGCCAGAAGAATGTTATCGTTGGTTAGAAGAATATTTTGGCGGTTCTCCCAGTCAACAACAATATGAAGATTTAATCGAAGCCATCAGCGGATTGATTTATAGTGATGGCGAAATGGCAAGTGAAGAAGCAAAACTGCTGACGCAAGTTCAGCAATATGACCCAGCCAACATCTCTTCCTTGGATAAAGTGTTAAAAACTGTGCAAAAACTTTATCAGCGTTATGTAACAAGTTAGTCTGGTAATGGTATTGCCATGAACAAGAAACCATGACCACGCAATCAAAAATTATTGTCCTTGATGATGATCCGACGGGTTCTCAAACTGTACATAGCTGTTTATTACTGATGCAGTGGGATGAGGAAACGCTGCGCTTGGGATTGCAAGATGAAGTTTCCATTTTCTTTGTCCTAACGAATACTCGCGCTTTATCTCCGGAAAACGCTGCGCAACGAACGCGAGAAGTATGTCACAATCTCAAACGTGCCTTAGCAGCAGAAAATATTACTGACTTTTTAGTGGTCAGTCGGTCTGACTCTACTCTTCGGGGACATTATCCCCTCGAAACCGATGTCATTGCTGAAGAATTAGGTCCCTTTGATGCCCACTTTCTCACCCCTGCTTTTTTTGAAGGGGGACGCATTACTCGAGATAGCATTCACTACATTGTTTCTGAGGAGGGAGAAACGCCGGTTCATGAAACGGAATTTGCAAAGGACTCCGTTTTTGGCTACTCCCACAGCTATCTTCCGGACTATGTTGAGGAAAAAACCAATGGCAAGATTCAATCGGAACAAGTAGAACGGTTTACCCTAGCTGATATTCGCCAAGGATCAAATAAAGAGCGCTTGTTGCAACTGAAAAATAATCAATGTGTTGCGGTAGATGCAGAAAAGCAAAGCGATTTAGATCAATTTGCCTCTGATGTCCTGGCTGCAACCCACACTGGAAAACGCTTCTTATTCCGGAGTGCCGCCAGTTTATTAACTTCTCTGGCACAACTGGGTCAACAACCCATTCCTGCCGAAGAAATGGGAAAATATGATGCAACGCCCAAGCCGGGAGTTGTACTCGTCGGTTCTCATGTTCAGAAATCAACCGCTCAACTTTATGCCCTTTTAGAAGAACCAACTGTGAGGGGGATCGAAGTTGATGTCCGGCGTTTACGAGATTCTCCTCAAACCAGAGATGACCAATTAACCGAAACTTTGCATGAAATTAAAGCGACTCATGAACAAAATCAAACCCCGGTTATTTATACCAGTCGCGAAGAATTACAATTCAATAATACTCAAGAGCGTCTCGACTTTGGGGTGAAAGTTTCTTCTTTTTTGATGGATATTGTGCGGCGACTTCCTCGCAATATTAGCTTTCTCATTAGTAAAGGGGGAATCACCTCCAATGATGTTCTCAGTGATGGTTTAAATCTACAATCAGCACGACTCCTCGGACAAATTCTGCCGGGTTGTTCGTTGGTTCGGACGCCGCAAAGCCATCCCCAATTTCCTCAACTGCCCGTCGTATTATTCCCCGGAAATGTGGGAGATAATCAAGGTCTTGTTACTGTTTACCGTCGTTTAAATAAGCATTATGGCTGAAGATATTGATCAGCGCAAACTTCTTTCTGCACTCGCTCATGGCTCGATTTTTTTTAGTGCCTTAGTGGTTGCCATTGGAATTCCAATTGTGATTCTTTTTGTCTCAGATGATGAGGTGACTAAAGAAAATGCTAGAGAAGCTCTCAATTTTCATATTAATCTTTGGATCTATGGCGTAATCTTTGGTATTTTGACACTTTTATTAATTGGATGGCTGTTATTAGGGATTTTGGGTATTGTTAGTATTGTTATGCCAATTATTGGCATCCTGCAAGTGCTCACAAATCCTTATAAAGCTTATCGTTATCCTTTTATTTTTCGACTGCTTTAGTTTGAAAAAAGGAGAATCCCATGAAATGGCAAGAAGTAATAGAACATCCCAGCTTACAAGATTTGCCATTTAAAATCGAGCTGAATGAATATGGCAAAATTGAAATGAGTCCCGCGTCTAATCGTCAGGGCAGGCTACAAGTTCAACTCAGTTTTTTATTCAGAGAACAAAATCAACAAGGAGAAATTTACCTAGAATGTTCAATTGATACGAGAAAAGGCGTAAAAGTAGCTGATATTGCTTGGAGTTCTCCAGAATTTTTTGCAGAATATGGAGAAGTGACGCCTCTACCCGTTGCCCCAGAAATTTGTGTAGAAATTATTTCTCCCTCTAATTCTCAAAGAGAAATGTCAGAAAAAATTGACCTTTATTTAGCGAAAGGGGCAAACGAAGTTTGGCTGTGTGATGATGAAGGAAATTTGACAATTTATGCCCCTCAAGGAAGAATCGAAGCGTCTCGTCTTTTCCCAAACTTCCCCAATAATATTCTAAAAAAGTAACTTGAATAACGCTCATTGAGGCAATAAAGTCAACTATGCTTCACCGTTCGGGTTCATCAGGCAAAGCTGGCACTACGCTAAGATGAAAATAAGGCAGAGTGACTCTAATTGCAGTTCTCCACCAATTAAGCTGTTTTAAGATTAAAATTTAAGTCTCCTCAGACAGCATTTGAGACAGGGTAATAACTCGCCAAATCCGAAAACTTAGACTGGAAACCTTGGGAGTGGAAAGAAATGTCCGGTAAAATTGTCCCCCAAAGAAGTTATCCGACAGCGTATGCTTTGTGGTGTTTTTGCTTTTTATCCGTTTGTGGAATTCACCGCTTATACGCCAGACGATACTTTTCGGGATTTTTCTATTTGATCACGCTGGGTTTTTTTGGGATTGGTCAATTTATTGACTTGTTTTTAATTCCTGGCATGATTGATGAAGAAAATTTGAAAATTAAAGCCCTTTACGGTTATCAACCCAACCAAGCAAGTTTTTACCAAACCCCAGAAAGTATTGTTGTTAATTTACCAAAAAGTGAAACGCCTCAAGCGAACTTAGAAGGGAAAACCAAGAAGCCACTAGCGGAAAAAGATATTGATCGCGCTATTTTAAGAACTTGTAAGGAATATGCGGGGGCAACCTTGGCGGAAATTTTTCTGGAAGTTGATGAGGAATATGAAAAAATTGAAGCTCGTGTTGAATATTTAATGCGAAAGAATTTGCTGGCGATTGATAATCGCTCGGATGATGGTGCGGTGATTTACAAAATTAGTTGAAGGCAAAAGTGGTGTTAGTTGTGCCAACACCACTGTTTTTCAATTAATAATAGAAAATTGACTAAAATTGACCGAATAGTCCATGTCCGGTCGCAATTTCTAGAATGAGTAAAGAGACAAAACCAATCATCGCTAAGCGACCGTTGAGGCGTTCGGCATAAGCGGTAAAACCAGCGCGGGATTCTTCCTGCACATAAATATCAGGTTCTACGGCAAAGTTGTTCATCTTACCCTGATCATCAACAATAGAGCCTTTTCCTGTAGTCATTAATTTAATCCTTATTTCTAATACAGCTTACTAGATAGTGTAACTAAAAAATTAACTTTTGTAAAGATATATAACAAAAAATTTATAAATGAAGCTGACTGCCGATCCCTTTACCGTCCAAAAACGCTTCCCTTTAACCATTTCCCGAGGGACAACGACCGCAACAACTAATTTGTGGGTCAGAGTTGAAGATGAAGGCATCGCCGGTTGGGGAGAAGCGGTTCCCTTTTCCATTGGCGGTGGCGTGGGACAACCAACTGAGGGCTTACAGGAACAATTACAAGCGGTTATTCCCCAATTAGAACAACTGACTCCGTTAGCGCGATCGCGCATTCAATCTCAACTCAAAACTGCTAACATTTCTTCGGCACTCCGTGCTGCCATTGACGTTGCCTGTTATGACTGGCTGGGGAAACGCACTGGACTTCCCGTTTGGCAAATTTTAGGACTGGATTTAAGTGAAACGGTCCCGATTTCGGTCACGATCGGAATTAGTTCTCCAGAAGATGGGAAAAAACGGTTAGAAAACTGGCAAAGCCTCACGGGGGGAAAACGAATTAAAGTTAAATTGGGTAGCCCACAGGGGTTAGCAGCGGATCAAATGCTATTCCAAACCCTACAGCAAAATGCACCGGATGCAGAATTTACCATTGATGCTAATGGCGGATGGAGTTTAGAAGATGCCATTACCATGAGTCACTGGTTAGCCAACTATAATGTGGCTTATATTGAACAACCCTTGCCGGTAGCAGCAGATGAAAAACTGCCAATGTTGTCAGAGAACTCGCCGTTACCGATTTTTGCTGATGAAAGTTGCTTCACCAGTCAAGATATTCCCCGACTGGCTGCCTTAAGGATTCACGGCATTAACATTAAACTGATGAAAGCCGGTAGCCTGACCGAAGTCTTAAAAATGGTTTACACCGCTCAAGCTTGTGGGTTACAAGTAATGTACGGGTGTTACTCCGACAGCGCGATCGCGAATACAGCAATGGCTCATCTGGGCAGTCTCGCTGACTATCTCGACTTGGATAGTCATCTCAACCTTAAAGACGATCCGTTTCGCGGGGCAGTGTTAAACAATGGATATTTACAACCCAACGCTTCACCAGGACTGGGACTCACTTATCATGCAGTTAACAGCACAACATCGGGTGGCAATTTTACTCCATGAAGGCATTCGTGGGGAACATGGTAAAACTGGCTTAACCTTTTTACGATATAGCGAAGCCGCGATCGCGGCAGTGATTGATCAGCAATGTGTCGGGGAATCTTTAGCCCGTCTCAGAGGAATTGAGCGCGATGTTCCCATTGTAGAAAATGTCACCGCTGCCCTTGCCTATCATCCTGATGTTTTACTGATTGGCATTGCCCCTTCTGGTGGGCAACTCCCTCCCGCTTGGCAAGAGGAAATTAAACAAGCGGTGCAAGCAGGTTTATCTGTGGTTAATGGGCTGCATACGCCAATCCGTTCGCTTTTTGCTGAGGACAATTTAATTTTACAATCGGGTCAATGGTTGTGGGATGTGCGGGAAGAACCCACCGGCTTAGGAATTGCTAGTGGTAAAGCGCAATTTTTGTCTTGTCAAAGAATCCTCACTGTCGGAACCGATATGTCCATTGGTAAGATGTCCACCAGTTTGGAACTGGTAAAAATCGCTCAACAACGAGGGTATCGTGCTAAATTTTTAGCAACGGGACAAGGAGGCATGATGTTGAGTGGCAGTGGCATCCCCTTAGATGCGATTCGGGTTGATTTTGCTGCAGGTGCTGTGGAAAAACTAGTCTTAGCCGCAGGAGATACCGATTATGATTTCTTATTTGTGGAAGGGCAAGGGTCACTGCTTCATCCGGGTTCAACTGCTGTCTTACCGCTCTTACGCGGAAGTCAGCCCACAGACTTAATTTTAGTCCATCGTGCTGGACAAACTGAAATTAGAAACTTTCCCGATCTCAAAATTCCTCCTCTCTCAGAGATTATTGAATTGTATGAGAAACTTGCCAGTGGGGTTGGCATCTTTGGGGAAGTTAAGGTCAGTGGAATTGCTTTAAATACATTTCACCTTGATGATGAGAGTGCAAAACAGGAAATAGAACGGGTCACCCAAGAAACCGGTTTACCCTGCAATGATGTGATTCGTTTTTCTGGAGAAAACTTATTTTCCAGTTTAGTTGCCTCTTCCTAGAAAGATATGACACCTCAAGTTTAAGTGCGGAGGCGTTGTCGGATCACCGCTTGTAAATACATCACCACTGGAAATTGATAGTATTCAGTGATCAGCCACAGTAAAATTCCCAGATGAGTGAGTAATGTCAGAAGCGTCCAGGCTGTCGGTAACCAAGCCAGAGGGGTTCCGGGAACAGGTGGAAAAAGATAAGCCCCCGTGCCCACAATGAGAGGAGGAAGCACAAGAAACAGAACGGCTGCAATCGCGTATTCCCAACCGATCTCAATTCCTTTTCGTTGCGGACTACTCCACCGTTTTCCATTCCAATACCAACTTAAAGGAATTTCGCTATCCATCATTTTTAATAACTGTTGAGAAAAATCAGCTTGAAACAAATGCTGACAAAATTGACAGGAAAAGGTATCTTCCATCATGGGAAGAGCGCTGACTTCACCAGAACGACAAACTGGACAAGGATAAGTTTCATTGATATTGAATCGTTTCATACTGAACTCTAAATAAAGAAATTAAGCAAAATTGGCTGGGGGTTGTTCGGTTTTAGCTTTTAGTTGTTGGAGTTTTTCTCGAATTGATTGTTGTAGTTTTTCTTTCGGAATCTCAGTTCCATTGTCGTAATTGCCTGAGTGATCAAAAAAGATCACGCTATCGACTTGGTCAAAGGCTAATAGTTCAAAGAGGATGTGCGTGATGGGAACAGGTAGCGCCATCAATTCAGGATCGTCACTATGCTGAGCAAAGGTTCTCGCATCTTCAAGGGTGGGGAAGCCATAAATAACCCGTTTCGTTAAATTTTGATCTTGCCGATGACGGAGTGTTGTTACTTGCCAATTTTCTTTTGTGTTTTGCAAGATATAATAATCGTGATGTTGGAGCTGTTGGGCAATGACTTTTAAAATGGGCGCGATCGCGTACTCCATCACTTTCGGCATTCCCCGTTCCGTTGGGGCTTCTGCAATCAATTGTTCCAATTGTTGATCAATATTCATTGGTTTTGATGATTCCTTAACTCCGATTAATCTCTATTGCTATCATGTCCACTTCTTCTCGCAAAACGCAGGAGCAATTTTCTCTTTTTCAGCCCATTCGAGAACAGTTAAAAGCACCCCCTTCAACGCCACCTGAAGAATCGATTGCGCTCAGAATTTTGGTCCAACTTTTAGTTGCCATTGGGATTATTGCGACTGATCTAGCAGCACAAACCAGTTTTAGCCTGTGGACAATTCCCATTAGTTTTGTCGGTGGCTTTTGGAGTTGGCAACAACGACACAAGGGTAACCTCGCGATTAAATTTCTGATCGCGATCGGAATGTTATTTGCCCTTGCCTCTTTCTTCCGCAACTTAATTGGCAGTCTCAATGATACCCGTCTCGTTTTAGCAGAACTCCTCATTCAATTACAAGTTTTACACAGTTTTGATGTACCCCGTCGTAAAGATTTAGGTTACTCGATGGTGATCGGGTTAATTTTGTTGGGGGTAGCCGGAACCCTCTCCCAAACCTTAGCCTTTGCCCCACTGTTGGTCATTTTCTTGATCATCGGTTTACCCGTTTTGATCCTTGATTACCGATCGCGCTTAGGATTAGCTTTATCGGCAATTCAAGAGTCAACCAGCGTTGCTTCAAGACAGCAACTGTTTTCTCCCTCTGTTCTTCCCGTACGCCGCTTAGGCGTCTTCTTCCTACTGACCATTAGTTTTGGCTTACTGATTTTTGCATTGATGCCTCGGTTTCCAAGTTATCAAATTCAAACTTTTCCTGTCAGTGGTCCAGAAAGTTTGGAAAATCAAGGCTTTGATAATAATGACCGTCAAATTACGAATCCAGGATACGTGCAAGAAGGTGCAGGGGACAACGATGGAAAAGGGGTCGGCAGCGGAACCAGTCCGGTGGAAGGTCCGGGAGATGTCGATGACCAGTTTTACTATGGGTTTAGCAATCAAATTAATCAGAACTTACGGGGTGAATTAACGCCCAAAGTTGTGATGCGGTTACGATCCCAAGCCAATGGTTGGATTAAAGTGCTTGCGTTTGATCGCTACACAGGACAAGGCTGGAAAATTGAAAAAGAAGAGCCCACCATTGATGTGAGACGTCCTCCTTGGTCGTATCGCTTTCGCTTAAACGAACCAGCAACTGCAGCAGAAACGGAAGAGATTGTCCAAACTTACACGATTGTTTCTGACTTACCCAATTTAATCCCCGCTTTGCCCATGGCGGAAGATGTTTATTTTCCTACGCGAGAAATTGCCACCGATCCCCATGGTGCGATTCAATCCCCCATCCCTCTAGAGGAAGGACTGACGTATACGGTCATTTCTGAAGTTCGTTATCGCGATCGCGCTCAATTACGAACGGCTAGCACGAATTATCCCGACTCGATCCAAGAAACTTATCTGCAAGTTCCGCCGGCGATCCAAGCCAAAGTCCGTCAGCAAGCCGAAGCCCTTCTCGCCAAATCTTCAAAACCGCTCGACTCCACTTATGAAAAAGTGCTCTTTCTGGCACAAGCAGTGAAACAAACCTATCGTCTGCAACCGAATATTCCCTTCTTAAGCGACGAACAAGATTTAGTCGAAGCCTTTTTATTCGATTGGGAAGGGGGATATCCGGATCATTTTTCCACCACCCTAACAATCATGTTACGCTCTTTAGGGATTCCGGCTCGTCTTGCCACTGGGTTTAGTACCGGTCGTTTTAATCCTTTCACGGGACTCTATTTGATTCGCAATACCGATGCCTTTGCCCTAACAGAAGTCTATTTCCCCGACTATGGCTGGTTTCAGTTCGATCCAATCCCTGGACATGAATTGATTCCTCCTTCCATTGAAGAGTCACAAACGTTTACAGTTTTACGTCAAATTTGGAATTGGATTGCCGGTTGGCTACCGTCTCCGGTTACAGGTGTTTTTAACTATCTTTGGAATGTTGTCATTGGCAGTGTAATTGGGATTATTACCCGCTTGTGGCGATTGTTTTCTCAAGGTTGGGGCGGACTTTTCGCGGGTTTAAGCAGTCTTGTTGCCGTGACGTTTGCCGGTTGGTTAAGTTGGCAACAATTTCAACGTTGGCGATATCAGCGATGGCTGGCACAATTGCCGCCAGTAGAAGGACTTTATCAGCAGATGTTGAAACTATTGGCACAGGAAGGAACAGCCAAACAACCGGCGCAAACCCCCTTTGAATATTTAGCAACAGTCGATACTAGCTTAGAAGCCCCCCAAGCGGAAGTGGTGAGAGAAATTTCTGAAGCCTATGTCTCTTGGCGATATGGTAATTATTCAGCGAATCTAGATTATTTAAAGGATGGATTACGACGCTTGAAACGCAGCTATCAACGGCGGCAAAAAAGGTAAATCATTGGTCATTAGTCGTTAGTCCTTAGTCATTGGTAATAAAATGAAGGCGAAAATGACCCAGATTGAATTTCGTTACAATTAAGTCACCGAAGATAATCACCAACTTAAGAACTGAATCTATGATCCCTACCGTCATTGAAACCTCGGGTCGCGGAGAACGCGCCTTTGATATCTACTCTCGTTTACTGCGGGAGAGAATCGTCTTTTTGGGACAACAGGTTGATGATGAAATTGCGAACCTGATTGTGGCACAAATGCTTTACTTAGAAGCAGAAGACCCAGAAAAAGATATTTATCTCTATATCAATTCTCCCGGCGGGTCGGTCAGTGCAGGACTCGGGATTTTTGATACCATGAACCAAATCCGTCCTGATGTCTCAACGATTTGCTTAGGACTCGCTGCCAGTATGGGCGCATTTCTCCTCAGTGCGGGAGAAAAAGGAAAGCGTCTCAGTCTTCCTCACTCTAGAATTATGATTCACCAACCCTTAGGGGGAGCGCAAGGTCAAGCCACAGATATTGAAATTCAAGCAAAAGAAATTCTTTATCTTAAACAGCAGTTGAACCACTACCTAGCCGAACATACCGGTCAACCTTTAGACCGCATTGCAGAAGACACAGAGCGCGATTTCTTTATGTCACCTCACGAATCAATGGAATACGGTTTAATTGATCGGGTAATTGAACGCCGCCCTTCTGCCAGTAACCCACCGGCTTAGGCAATCAATTAACCGTTTCACAGAAAGCGACGGGGGAAGCTTCCCCCTTCCAAGGAGAGGGAGCAAAAGTTACCCCGCCGCTTTAATTTTGGTAAAAATCAGGAATCCCCAAGAGTTTAAGAGTGGATCAGTTAATTTACCAAAGCGGTATCTCTTGCCAGACGACCATCTTCCATGTGAATGATCCGATCGGCAATGTCAAGGATGCGGTTATCGTGAGTGACCAGTAAGATCGTACAGTTTTGCTCTTTCGCCAGTTGCTCCATAATTTCAACCACATCGCGACCGGATTTGCTATCTAAGGCAGCAGTCGGTTCATCAGCGAGGAGGAGACGCGGTTGACTAACGAGGGCGCGCGCGATCGCGACCCGTTGTTTTTGTCCGCCCGACAATTTATTGGGATAGTAATCGACTCGTTCCCCCATGCCGACGGCTTCGAGGATGCCAATCGCTTGCTCTCTCCGTTCAGCGAGAGGAATCTCCGGGTGAAGGCGCAGGGACATCCCCACATTTTGTTGAGCGGTGAGACAGGCTAATAGGTTATGGGCTTGAAAGATAAACCCAATTTGACGACGAATCTGTACCAGTTCCTTTTTACGCGCGCCAAATAATTCTTGTCCCAAAACTTGCACTTTGCCAGACTGAATGGAGCGTAAGCCAGCAATAAGGGTTAAGAGCGTGGTCTTGCCGCTACCAGACGGTCCGGTTAGAATTACGATCTCGCCTGGGAAGATATCTAAATCGAGATCAAATAAGACCGGTTTGCGTAACTCTCCCTTGCCAAAGGCATGGTTCAGATCACGAATCGAGACAATAGGTTGCATCATTGCTAAAACACATCTGCTGGGTCAGCAGATTGGAGTTTGCGCATCGCGATCGCGGCAGAGAGTAAACACATAACCAGGGTTACCGTAAAAACTTGTACCGCGACCCCGAACTTCATTGCCAGAGGAATGCGGGTCAGACTACCCAATAAGCCATACATTCCCACGGAAACTCCAAATCCAGGTAAAAAGCCCAATAACGCCAGCAAGATGCCCTCCTGAAACACAACAAGTAATAAGCGTCGGTCGGAATAGCCCATTGCTTTTAAGGTGGCGTATTCTGCAAGATGGTCATTGACATCGGAATAAAGCACTTGATTAACGATGACCACCCCAACCACAAACCCCATCACTGCACCAAAATTAAAAATGGTTCCAGCGGGATGCTCTGAAGACCAAAAGGCAATCTCATAATCGATATACTCCTCCCGAGTCATCACTTGTACTTCTGCTGGGAGTCTTGCCCGCAGGTGGTCTAAAACTTGCTGAGGATTTGCCTCTGGCTCTAAACTCAACACGCCAACGGTAACGCCATCTAAACTATCTGCACCAAAAAGGCGGAGATAATTCCAATCACTAGTGATGAGGTGTCCTTTGAGAAAAAAGCTACTGCCCAAAGTAAACAGTCCTCCTACCTTCACGCGCCGCCCTGAAACTTCCGTTATAATCGTTTCCCCCTTGCTAAAGGTTTCTGAGACGGGTCCAGTTGTGGGTTGGGATTGACGGTCAAAAAGGACAATATTGGGTAGTTTGATAGTTTCGAGTTGTTGATTCATTTCCGGTAAATCAAGAACGGGTTGCACGGGGTTAAAGGCAATCACTGCCACTTCTGTCACTTCCTTATTCCAAGGGTTAATCCAATACGCCCAAGAGTAATAAAGCGGACTGGCACTAGCAACACCGTCTACAGCATCGGCTTGATATAAATAATGTCGGGAAAAGGTCTGGCCATTCCCTAAAAAATCAGCCCGGTTACTAATGATGACTAAATCTCCTTCCAGGTTGCGATGAATCAAGGTTGCGCCATCATAAAGAAGATTTTTAAAGCCCAGTTGCATGAAAATCAAAATATCGGCAAAGGCAATGCCAGAGAGGGCAACCAAGAGGCGAACTTTTTGATGGCTCAGTTGTGCCCATCCTAAGGGCGGTTCATGAACCCAACGGCGCAAGAAACCCGGAACAGAAAACATGGTTCACCTCACTCGTTTTCAACATCAATCGTGATGCGGACTTGTAAATTGGTCAAACCGGCCACTTTCTCGTTATCTTCTGGGTCAATGCGCACTTCCACTTCCACCACTCGCGCATCTTGATCGGCAGCCGGATCGGCATCAATCACGTCTTGCTTCTTAATCTGCCTCCCCACCTGATCCACTGTCCCGTGAATTTCTCCCGTAAAGCCTCCATATTCACTAACAATGGTCACCCGTTGTCCCGGCTGTACCAAGTTAACATCGGTTTCGTACACTTCCGCGATCGCGTACATTTGGTTGGTCTGTCCTAACTCGACAATCCCTTCACTGGTATTGACTTGCTCACCGACACGGGTATTAATCTTCAAAATTTGTCCGGCAATGGGCACTCGGACATAGAAATCTTCTAATTCTGATTCAATCCGTTTCACTTGCGCGATCGCGTGGGCAAGTTCTGCTTGGGCTTCTTCCCGATCCACCGGACGCACTTCTTTTAGCGTTTTCAATAACGCTTCCTCTTGTCGAATCCGTTCTTGCAACGTTAAGCGGGTGGTTTCTAAATGCGCTTGCGCTTCTTGCAACGCAGCCTGAGTGGTCTCAAAGGTTTCACGGCGATCATCACGGGCAGCTGTATCCACTGCCCCTTCTTGATGCAGCATCTGATATCGTTGATAGTTTTGTTTGGCATTGCGTAACTCCGCTTGAACGCTGGCAATCTCGGCTTCTCGCTCCCGGGTTTCGGTGCGAAGTTGTGCCTTCAGTTGGTTAATCACAGCTTCTTGCGCTGCAATCTCAGCCAGTTTCGCCTCCCCTGCTTCCACTTGCGCGAGTCTAGCTTGATAAATCTTCACGTTCTGCTGGGCTTGGGCTAACTCAGCCTGCTTTTGATCCAACCCCTGCAAGATCGCAATCATTTGTCCAGCTTCTACCCACTCGCCTTCTTCAACTTTGAGTTGGTTGACGCGACTATCTTGGGCATTTGCCACCGAAAGTTTAATGACTTCTCCTTGGGGTTCGATCCGACCAAGAGCCGTCACAGTTTGGGGAGCACTCACCACAGTTGTTGTTTCCGGCGACGGATCATTCCCTTGAATTTGGGACACAATGAGATAAGTTCCGACAGAACCCATGAATAAGGCAATGGCCGTTCCCATGAGCCAAGGACGAGTTAAAGACTTGGGATGAAGGAAATTAATCATAGAAGCCAACCCTCTCCGTTACGCTGGTGTTGACTTTGTTTACAACTGAAATAATCTACTTTGATTCTAGGTTAGAGTAAAGGTAATTCAGAACGCTGCTTATCAAGTCTTATCACTTGCTTAAAATCCGCTCAATCTTCTACTTCTCCACTCTCATTTCAAGGACAAGACCTTGCAAAAAGTAGCAATCTAACGACAGAGGTCAGGCGTATGGAACGCGAGGATCTACTACGACGTTATGCTCAGGGCAAAAGAGACTTTAGTAAAGTCAATCTCAGTGGTGTGAATTTAGCCCACACCAAATTAAGTGGCAGCAACTTCATCCGAGCGAATTTACAAGGAGTAAATTTGCAAGGGGCTAATTTGAGTGGGGCTTTTTTAGTCATGGCAGATTTGAGCCAAGCTGATTTGCAAGGTGCAATTTTGATTGTTGCTAACTTAAGTGGAGCTAACTTACAAGACGCGAATTTAGCCCAAGCCAATCTCGGCGAAGCCGTTTTAACGGGAACACTGATGACAAACGTTAATTTTTCAGGGGCGAGCCTCCAAGGATCCCTCCTTGCTGGAGCTAATTTAGGGCAAGCTAACCTGCAAAACGCAGATTTGCGCGGAGCCAATCTTTATGGCGCTGACTTACAAGGAGCCGATCTCAGGGAAGCCAATCTCAGGCGCACCAATTTACGAGAAGCTAATCTTAACGGAGCAATCTTACCCGAAGGTCAGCTTCAGGGGGCAAAAATGAGTTGATTCGAGATCCTAAATTTTGAGAGTATTATATTTCAGTTAAAGCGAATGAACAGCAACGACCTACTCCAGCAATACAGTGCCGGTGAGCGCAATTTCCAAAATATTGACCTCACAGGCATTAATCTCTATCGAGTTGATCTTCCTAATATTATTTTGAAAGGAGCAAACTTGGTGGGAGCTAACCTCAGTGGTGCTAATCTCGCCAACGCCGATCTCAGTGAAGCGAACCTGATTGGTGCCAATCTCAGCGGGGCTGACTTAAGGGCAGCCAACTTAAGCAGTGCCGAGTCAATTGGGGCAAACTTTAGCGGCGTAAGAGCGAGCGAAGCTAACTTGGCAGGGATTCGCTCAAATGGGGCTAATCTCAGCGGTGCCAATTTGAGGAGAGTCAATTTTAGAGCAGGAATCTTAAGTGGGGCTAACTTTTCGGGTGCCATCCTCAGTGAAGCTCAATTTCAAAACACCAATTTAGCTGGGGCGAATTTAAGCCGTGCGAGTTTGGTCGCAGCAGATTTGAGCAATGGGAACTTGAGCAGCGCTAATCTAGTGGGTGCTAATTTAGAGGAAGCTAATTTGTATCATGCTCTTCTCATCGATGCCAATTTGAAAGGAACCAATTTACAAGGAGTCGATATCACTCAAGCCGATTCTACTCTTAAAAATATGGTGGTTTGAATCCTTTATTTTCATCGTTGGTGCCAGGTCAAATTCTAGTAACCATTTCAATGTAACTAGAGATAGCAAATCGCCTCAGCTTGCTCAGAAAGCCTACGAGTTAAAACGTTAAGATAGAGTCTGAGTTCCAGTGAGCGAGGAAAAATTGTGCTACTCTGCAAAGGCTTTGAAGTTGAAATGTACACGGGCAGACCGGATGGAACCATTGTCGGTCTTTCAGATCGGATTGTAAGAGATTTACAGGGATTTGTCCGTGAACCAGACACTCGGAATGTCGAATATACAACGGCTCCTTTGTGCTGTTATGATCGGCTCTTATGTGCCTTAGTGCGTCCCCGGGTGCAGTTACGCCACTATCTAAAAAAACAGGGAGATTATACACTGATTCCCGGTAGCACTTTAGCATTAGGCGGCAGCGATCGCTTTTATCGCTCGGATCCACAAAATCCTTACCATGAGTATATTGAAAAGACTTATGGGACGAAAGTGGTTACGGCAAGCATTCACATTAATGTTGGGTTTGAAGACACCGAAAAACTGATGCAGGCTTGTCGCCTGATTCGCTTGGAAGCTCCTTTGTACCTAGCACTCAGTGCTTCTTCGCCCTTTCTGGATGGTCAACCCACAGGGTATCACTCCACGCGTTGGGCAGTGTTTCCGCAAACCCCTGCTTATGTGCCTTTATTTGAAGATCATGCGCATCATATCCGTTGGGTGAATCAACAGTTGGATCAGGGAACGATGCAAAACGTTCGTCACCTCTGGTTATCGGTGCGCCCGAATGGGGAACACCGTCCCTATAACCTGAATCGATTGGAGTTACGGATTTGTGATTTGATCGTTGATCCGATCGCGCTACTCTCGGTGACGGCGCTTCTGGAAGCCCGTTTAACCCAGATGTTACTGACGCCAGATTTAGATCCCTTGCAGCAAAGTCAGCTACCCGCCCAGAGTCGGGCTGAAGATTTAGTGGCGATCGCGTATGAAAATGAACAAGCAGTTGCCCGTAAAAGCTTAGCTGCCGAAGTTCGCCACTGGCAAGATGGACGACCGATCATTGTCGAAGATTGGATCAAAGAGATTTATCGCCAAGTGCATCCCATCGCCAAAGCCAAAGGATTTAGCTGTTTCCTCTCGCCGGTTCAGAAAATTTTACGGGACGGGAATACCGCTCAACAATGGTTACGAGAGTACGAAAAAGGCACTAGTGTCACTGATATTGTCACTGAAGGCATCCGTAAAATGGCACACGAAGAAGCCGAATTAGAAGATAAAATTTGTCAACCCCTTGCTGTCTAATGTTAAATCGACTGGATTTATCTCTCTCTTTAGATCGCGCTGAGTATCGGGAGAAAATGGATTCTCTCATGTACCAGCTGCGATCGCTGCATACTAAATGCTGGCAACAGCGCCTAACTCTCATTATTGTTTTGGAAGGTTGGGCAGCAGCCGGGAAAGGAACGATGGTAAAAAAACTCGCCACCTGTATGGATCCGCGCGGCTTTGCCCTCCACCCGATTGTTGCACCAACACCAGAAGAAGAAAAATATCCCTTTTTGTGGCGCTTTTGGCAATGCTTACCGGCACAAGGGAACGTTGCACTGTTCTACCACAGCTGGTACACCCATGTTTTGGAAGACCGCTTACTGCAAAAAGTTCCGCCAGAACAGGTTTATCCGCGCCTCGAAGCGATTAATGGCTTTGAAAGAGAACTAAAGCGCGATCGCGTGGGAATTGCAAAGTTTTGGATTCATCTCAGCAAAAAAGAACTGAAAAAACGTCTGAAAAAATACGCTAACGATCCCCTTGACGCCTGGCGCGTCCGCCCGGAAGATTGGCAGCAACACAAATACTATAAAGAATATACTGCGCTGGCAGAAGAGATGATCAGCCACACCAATACCAATTGGGTGCCTTGGACGCTCATTGCTGGAGACTGTAAACGCTGGGCGCGTGTGCAATTGCTCAGCCACATTGTGGATCAATTGGCTTTATTATTAGAACATCAATCCGTTACCCTTCCCCTTTCCCTTCCCGAAATTATTCCAGCCACAGAAACTCCTCATTATCTCTCCGCAGTTGATCTCACTCGGAGTTTAGCGAAGAAAAAATATAAAAAGCAACTGAAGCACCAACAAATTGAACTGCGAAAATTACAGCGCAGTATTTATGAAAATAAGCTTCCCGTGTTACTCCTGTTTGAAGGATGGGATGCTGCCGGTAAAGGCGGGGCAATTAAACGCTTAACTGAAGTCCTCGATCCGCGCAGTTATCAGGTGCATCCCTTTGCTGCCCCCACAGACGAAGAAAAAGCCCATCATTACCTCTGGCGATTTTGGCGAAAACTGCCTCCTGCGGGAACCATTGGCATTTTTGATCGCAGTTGGTATGGACGAGTTTTAGTGGAACGAGTAGAAGGCTTTGCCAGTGAAATCGAATGGCAGCAGGCTTATGATGAAATCAACGAATTTGAAACCCAGTTAGTCAATCGAGGCTATATCTTGCTCAAGTTTTGGTTACAGATTGACCCTGATGAACAATTAAAACGCTTTCAGAAACGCCAAGTTGATCCGTTTAAGCAACACAAAATTACCGCTGAAGACTGGCGCAATCGAGAAAAATGGGATTTGTACGAAGTGGCAGTCAATCAAATGATTGCCCACACAGAAACCGCAGCACCCTGGACAATCATTCCGGCTAACGATAAATATTATGCACGAGTAAAAGTAATTGAAACCTTAACCAATGCCATTGAAGAGAAACTGATTTCCTAAACTTCACAATAATCTCTAATGAAGTGATTGGTGAATTTTCACTTAGACTCATTTTACCGCCAGATTGCGCTCTTGGTTTCCCTTTTTTTTATGGGCTAGGATTAGTCTAACCAGCCACTTAAAACCCCTTGCTTGTCCGACCAAAACCCACCATTTAAAAACTAATGGACGACTACTCTGTACCGCGCCAAGTTTTCCAAGCTACTTTTACCCCAGTAATCACCCCTCGGGTTTGCTTTCTCACGCCTTGGGCTTGATTTTTAGCCGTTATCACACCGCGATCAAGCTGTTTAGCGACTTGGGAGGCGCTTTTTACCCCTGTATTCACTTCATTAGTCAGTTCCGTCACTTCTTCGCCTGTGAGACGAATGGCTTCTAAGGTTGACGGGAGTTCTTTTTCTAACGTATCAAACAATTTTTCTGCACTGCGAGCGACTCGCGCTAGTTCCAGAAAAGCAGGAAATGCCGCAACAAGCACAGCAGTCAGACTAATCGCAACGAGAAACAGGGACAACGCTAGCCACAATATCGGATCGCTCATGCTCTATTTTCGATTATCGTTGCATTGTACGACTAAAAAGTGATGTTATAGTAGGGAATCCATCAACCATCAGAATCATCAGGAGTTTCATCCATTCCTAATCCTTGACGAGAGGATTTTAATCCTTTCCATAAGTCCTTAATTTGGTGATAAGCTTCTTCGGAGCTGATTTTACCATTGGTTTCTAAATTACAGATGTAGTTTATCTTCTGAGCAAACTCCTGTAAATTCGCGTTAAAGACAATATTTTTGGGGTAGGCTTTCCCCCGATAGGAATAATGGGGGTAAAGAAATTCATCTTTGCTCGGGTTAGATTCTGGCATACTATTAACGATTCCTCAGATATATTGTAACGATTCCTTAAATCTACTGACAGTTTACTTCTAACAATAAAATAAATTTCCCAAATGGAAAAGCTATACGAAGGAAAAGCAAAAATCATCTATCCAACAGATGACCCACAAATTTTATTAACGCACTTCAAAGACGATGCAACGGCATTTAATGCCCAAAAAAAAGGGACGATCGCGCAAAAAGGCCAAATCAATTGTCGCATTAGCGCGGCCTTATTTACTCTCCTTGAACAGCAGGGAATTGCCACTCACTATATTGATCAAATTGCGCCGAACCAAATGCGGGTCAAAGCCGTGACCATTTTGCCTTTAGAAGTCGTTGTGCGTAACATTGCTGCCGGAAGTTTGTGCCGACAAACGGGATTGGAAGAAGGAACAATTTTACCCTTTCCCTTAGTCGAATTCTATTACAAAAAAGACGAGTTAGGCGACCCCTTACTCACGCGCGATCGCGTTTTAATCTTGAACCTTGCGAGTCTCAATCAATTGGAACAGTTGCAAAGCAAAGCCCTCGCGATTAATACTCACCTAAAAACTTTTTTTGGCAATTGTCAGATTACCCTAGTGGACTTCAAATTAGAATTTGGTTTGGATGCTAATCAAAACTTACTTCTGGCTGATGAAATCAGTCCGGATACCTGCCGGCTTTGGGATCAAGCCCAAACCGATGATCCCGAAGCCCGGGTTATGGACAAAGATCGCTTTCGGAAAGATTTAGGCAGTGTCGAAACTGCTTATCAGGAGGTGCAAAAGCGAATATTGTCACAAATTCAATTGACAAATAGCGAATAAAAAATAACTAATATTGCAAGTAGTCAATAACAAATTTGGTGTGTGGACGTGTTAAAAAATTTCAAAATCTCTCGCCTTTACCCTGTGGTGGCAACAGCCTTTCTTTTCTCTGTCATTTACTCACAGGAGACCGTTGTTGCTCAAACAGCCACAGAGGCAGAATCGGAAACTCTTGAGCCAGAAGATAATTTAGATCCTTCTCCGGACACGCCGACTGCCCCAGAGGAGTCACCCGTCACGGAACCGGAGGATTTCGCCCCAGAAGATAATTTAGACCCTTCTCTAGAAATGCCGACTGCCCCAGAGGAGTCACCCGTCATGGAACCGGAGGATTTCGCCCCCGAAGACGCGGATCCTTCTCTAGAAATGCCGACTGCCCCAGAAGAAGCGCCTGTGACCGAACCGGAGGATTTCGCCCCCGAAGACAATGTGGATCCCTCTCCGGAAACTCCTTCTTCCCCAGAGGAGTCACCCGTCACGGAACCGGAGGACTTCGCGCCAGAAGGTGTTGACCCTTCTCCTGAAGCTCCTTCTTCTCAACAAGAAGAACCGCAAGTCCTGATTGTGGAAGTCGATGTGGAAGGCGTAGAAGGACGCTTAGCAGATATCATCTTTGAAACCACGAATGTGCAACCGGGGCGCTTGACCACGCGATCGCAGCTACAAGAAGATGTCAATGCCCTTTTTGCAACCGGTTTCTTCCGCAATGTGAGAGTGGTTCCCGAAGATACCCCCTTGGGAGTAAAGATCACATTTATTGTTGAACCGAATCCAGTTTTAGAAGAGGTACAAGTAAGCACGGTTCCGGAAGATGCAGAAACGCGAGTCCTACCGGAGTCGGTCGTTAATGACATTTTCAGTGAACAGTACGGAGAGATTCTGAACCTGCAAGAACTCCAACGGAATATTGAAGAACTGAATCAGTGGTATCAAGACAACGGTTATGATTTAGCACAAGTGGTCGGTTCTCCGGAAATTTCTCCTGATGGCGTAGTCACCTTAAACGTTGCGGAAGGGGTCATTGAAAAAATTCAGGTCACAACTTTTGATGAAGATGGCAACGAAATTGAAGGACGAACCCGCGATTTTATTGTCACCCGAGAAGTCGAATTATCCCAAGGAGATGTGTTTGAACGGGAAACGGCTCGCGCTGACTTAGAACGCATTTTTGGCTTAGGTATTTTTGAGGATGCTAGTCTCTCCTTTACGCCCGGTGATGATCCCCGGAAAGTGGTTTTGAATTTTGAAGTTGTGGAAGGGAATACCGGTTCGATTGGGGCTGGTGCAGGGATCAGTTCTGACAGTGGTCTGTTTGGAACCGTGAGCTACCAAGAACAAAATTTAGGTGGAAATAATCAAAAGTTATCTGCGGAAGTCCAAGCAGGTGGACGAACACTCCTGTTTAATACCCGTTTTGTTGATCCGTGGATTGCAGGTGATCCCAATCGCACATCCTACGCTGTTGATTTGTTCCGTCGCCGTTCTCGTTCTGTGATTTTTGACGGCGGAGAAATTGACATTGATTTACCTAATGGGGATAATCCCCGAGTAGTGAGAACCGGAGGCGGGGTTACTTTTAGCCGCCCCCTTGCGCCCGATCCGTTTACTCGTCCAGATTGGACGCTTTCGGCAGGATTGGAATATAACCGCGTCCAAATCAAAGATGCTGATGGTGAAATTTCTCCAGAAGACGAGTTCGGCAATCAACTGGCGTTTGATGACAGTGGCGAAGATGACCTCTTTTTGCTGGAATTGGATGCGGTGCGCGATCGTCGCAACAATCCCCGTCAACCGACTGATGGCTCTGTCTTACGCTTTGGGGTGGATCAATCTGTTCCCTTGGGTTCGGGCAATATTCTGTTTAATCGGGTGCGAGGCAGTTATAGTTATTTTATTCCCGTAGACATCACCAACTTTTCAGAAGAGGGGGGAGAAACTCTTGCCTTTAATTTGCAAGCGGGAACTGTCTTTGGCGATTTACCGCCTTATGAAGCCTTCTCCCTGGGGGGAACAAATTCGGTGCGAGGCTATGACTTTGGCGATGTCGGTGCGGGACGCAGCTTTGTGCAAGCTACAGCCGAATACCGTTTTCCCATTTTTGCTATTGTTGGCGGTGCCCTTTTTGTGGATGTGGGAAGTGATTTAGGAACCGGCGACGATGTCCCTGGAGAACCGGCAGAAGTGCGCGATAAACCTGGAAGTGGTTTTGGTTACGGTCTTGGGGTGCGGGTGCAATCACCATTAGGACCGATTCGGATTGATTTTGGACTTAATGACGAGGGAGACAGTCGGATTCATTTCGGTATTGGGGAACGCTTTTAGGTCAGTCACTCGTGACTAATGACCAATGACCAATGACTAATGACTAATGACTAATGACAAACCAACAAACGATCGCGCAATCTTTTACGCTAACAGGGGTCGGGCTACACTCAGGGCAAACTGTCACGGTAGCCGTTCAACCTGCAGCAGCAGATGAAGGGCGCTACTTTGTCCGCACTGATTTAGCAGAACAACCGATCATTCCAGCAACCGTGATGGCAGTCAGTCAAACTCAAATGTCAACGGAATTAGCCAAGGGAGAAGCGACGGTACGCACAGTGGAACACTTATTATCGGCACTAGTGGGTCAGGGGATTGATAATGCCAGAATTGAAGTAGATGGTCCCGAATTGCCTTTACTAGATGGCTCAGCACAAGAGTGGGTCGCCGCACTCCAACAAGTAGAGCGAGTGAGTTGTCAAGTGCCTCAAAAATCAGCAATTCAAGTGACTCGTCCGATTTGTGTGCAAGAGGAAGACGCCGTCGTTGCTGCTTTCCCAGCAACGACCACTCGCCTCAGTTATGGCATTGATTTTCCCGTGCCCGTAATTGGTCAGCAATGGTACAGTTGGGAAGCACAACAAGAAGCCTATCAAAGCGCGATCGCGCCGGCAAGAACGTTTGTCCTCGCTGAGCAAATAGATGCCTTGCGCCAAGCCGGACTGATTAAAGGAGGCAGTTTAGACAATGCCTTAGTTTGTAATCAAGAGGGTTGGTTAAATCCGCCTTTACGCTTTGCAAATGAACCCGTTCGTCATAAACTGTTAGATTTAGTGGGTGATTTAAGCCTCCTGGGAACGCTTCCCCAAGCCCATATCGTGGCCTATAAAGCCAGTCATCGTTTACATATTCGTCTGGCAAAGCTCATCACCGAACATCACAATGAATAGCTCATTGTTTATGCTGGGTAACTGCTGACGAATAAATGAAATGACCCCCTAACCCCTTAAAATTAACTTAAAAAGTGCGTTATTCTGAGGGCGCTAGTTCTGGGTTGCTTCACCATATTACTTGTCTCAATCCGGATTTTCTCAGAAATTAGACGTTCTCCTGGCAAAGCGTCACACTGGCGCCAAAACCATTTCACCCGTAAATCTAAATTTTTGTAAACACGACTTATGTCTTCAGTAACTTCCGAACCCACTCATCTCGCATCTACTTCTGATAACGCTTCCAATTCTGCCTCAGAAGTAGAGAAAACTGTTTATACGGTTGAGGAAATTCAAAAGCTACTGCCTCACCGCTATCCGTTTGCACTGGTTGACCGCATTATTGATTATGTTCCTGGTGAAAGTGCGGTCGGACTGAAAAATGTGACGTTCAACGAACCTCATTTTCAAGGACATATTCCCAATCGTCCCATTATGCCTGGTGTTTTAATCGTCGAAGCCATGGCACAAGTGGGGGGAGTCGTGTTGACTCAACTTCCCAGTGTCGAAGGCAGTTTTTTCGCGTTTGCTGGGATTGATAAAATCCGCTTCCGTCGTCCCGTTGTCCCTGGCGACCAACTCATCATGAGTGTTGAGTTATTATCTTTCAAGCGAGGGTTTGGCAAAATGCAAGGACGCGCGACGGTTGATAACCAAGTGGCTGCCGAAGGAGTCATGCTGTTTTCCTTGTTCGAGTAAGGAGAGGTTTTGTGGGTACATCATTAATTCATCCCACTGCTGTGATTTCTGATCGAGCCGAGATCGCCCCAAACGTCCAAATTGGGGCTTATGCAGTCATTGGAGACAACGTCAAAATTGGTTCTCAGACTACCATTGGTTCTCATGTCGTGATTGAAGGACCCACAGAAATTGGAGCCAATAACCGTATTTTTCCTGGGGCGGTCATTGGCTTAGAACCCCAAGATTTGAAATATCAAGGGGCAAACAGTTGGGTGAAAATTGGCGATGATAATCTCATCCGCGAGTATGTCACGATTAACCGGGCGACTGATGAAGGAGAAATTACAGAAATTGGCAATCATACTTTACTCATGGCTTGTGTTCATGTGGCTCATAATTGTGTCATCGGGAATGAAGTTGTCATTGCCAATAATGTCGCCCTCGCCGGTCATGTTCACATTGAGGAAAAAGCAACCATTGGTGGGGTATTAGGAATCCATCAATTTGTTCACATCGGTAAATTGGCAATGATAGGAGGAATGAGTCGGATTGATCGCGATGTTCCTCCCTATACCTTAGTTGCAGGCAATCCTGCCCGGGTACGCTCCCTGAATTTGATTGGTCTGAAACGACGCGGTTACACTGGCGAAGACATTGCCCAACTCAAAAAAGCGTTTCGTCTGTTATATCGTTCCAGTTATCGCTTAGAAGAAGCGTTAGTGCAACTCGAATGTCTCTCTGATTCAGAAGCTCTACAACATTTATATCACTTTGTCAAAGCGTCTCGGAGTAGTAACCGTCGCGGGTTAACGCCTCAAGGAGGATAGGGCAAACGGTTATGCCAAAGGTATTTATTAGCACGGGAGAAGTCTCTGGTGATTTACAAGGGGCGTTGTTAGTGGAAGCCCTTTATCGGCAAGCCAAGACTAAACAATTGCCATTAGAGGTGGTTGCCTTAGGAGGAGGACGCATGGCAAGCGCCGGGGCAACTTTATTGGGGAATACAACCAATATTGGCTCAGTGGGGATTTTAGAATCGCTGCCGTTTGTGCTGCCAACGCTTAAGGTACAACGACGTGCCAAGCAGTTTTTGCGAGAGTCGTCGCCAGATGTTTTAGTTTTAATTGATTATATGGGTCCTAATCTTGCCATTGGCAATTATGTCCGGAAACATCTCCCCCAGTTGCCGATTGTTTATTATATTGCTCCGCAAGCCTGGGTTTGGTCCCCCTTTCCTCAGGATGCCAAGGCAATTGCCAACGTTAGTGATCGCTTACTGGCCGTTTTTCCAGAGGAGGCTCGATTTTTTGCCGCAAAAGGAGTAAAGGTTACTTGGGTGGGACATCCCTTGTTAGATCGAATGGCAAATGCCCCAACTCGGTCTCAAGCGCGACAAAAACTCGATTTTGAGGAAGAAGAAACCCTTATTACTCTGATTCCGGCGTCTCGTCAGCAAGAAATTCAGTATTTGTTACCGGTAATTTTAGAAGCAGCAGTAGCTCTACAGGAAAAATTACCCCATGTCAAGTTTTTATTGCCGCTTTCTAATCCCGAATTTTTGAGTACGATTCAAGCCGCACTTGCACGCTATCAGTTGGCAGTGGAAGTGATTGTAGAAGATACGCTCAGCGCGATCGCGGCAGCTGATTTAGCCATTGCCAAGTCCGGAACCGTCAATTTAGAACTAGCGCTACTCAATGTTCCACAAGTGGTTTTGTATCGCGTAAATCCACTAACAATGTGGTTAGGACGACGCTTTTTAAACTTTTCCGTCCCGTTTATTTCTCCCACTAATTTAGTGGTTAACGAACCGATTGTTCCTGAATTATTGCAAGAAGAAGCAACGGCTTCTCGGGTGGTTACAGAAGCGATCGCGTTACTAAGCGAACCTTCAAAACGAGAGAGCATGCGAGAGGGATATCAGCGGGTGCGAGAGGGATTAGGAGAAGTGGGGGTGCGCGATCGCGCTGCCCAAAAAATTCTGTCGCTTTTGATGTGATGACAAAGTCTTAGATAGGTGGAAGGAAATGGGAAAAATGGTAGCTAAAATGCTTACAGTATAATAATTTTAGCGATTTGAGGGACATTTGCAGAGGATTAGAAATCAGCAGGGGTATACTTTGTAAACAAGGAGGTTTTCGTGTTCACACTTGCTAAGGAAATCGCTCGTCAAGCGAATGAAGTCAATCGATTATCTCACTCGGTTCACACGGTCAAACTTTCGCTACAGCATCCCATCCGATTAGTGGGAATCGGTACATCCTTGCACGCCTGTCGGATCGCCGAGTGGTGGTTTTGCACGTTCAGTAGTGATTCCTGCGATGTGCGTGCTGTAGAAGCTCATTACTTTGCCCTACATCATGCAATCGATTCGAGGATGCAACTTGTAGTGGTCAGTCATCGCGGTACGAAGCGGTTTACTAATGAAGCCTTACGTCGAGCGAAAGCAGTTGGGGCACGAACAATCGTTATTACTGCTGATTCAGAAGTCACTCCAGATTCTGATGAAGTCCTTCGCACTTGTTCACCAGATGCAGTATCAACCCATACTGTTTCCTACACATCCGCACTAGTCGTCCTTGGTCAACTCGTGTCAAACTCTCTTGGCAGCACTGGTGCTAGCCTATTAGATGACCTTCAGCATGTTGGGGAATCAATTAAACACACCCTTGCAGTTGATCTCCCGGCAATGATAATCGACTCTGTGTGTGAACATGAGCGTCTACTTATTGTTGGCTTTGGTACTGACGCAATTACAGCCGACGAAGCGGCGCTCAAACTGAAAGAAGGAACGTATAAGTGGGCTGAGAGTCTGACAACAGAATTCGCGTTACATGGACCTCCTGCCTCTTACGATAGCTCACTGTGTGCCCTAATCATTCAACCCAATATCAACGATGGTGGACGGACTGAAACGTTATGTCATCTAATGCGACAGCTTGGTACTGACTGTTGGACGATTGGAAATAATGGTGATATCAAGATTCCGAATGTAGCGAGTTCTGTGAAGCCGTTGGTCGATATCATACCATTACAGCGAATTGTGAACCAAGTGGCCGAACAAGTGGGGTCAAATCCCGACACAATTCGTACAGATAGAGAGCCGTGGAAGTCCGCCATGCTTGGGTTTCAGTTGTAAAACGTAGTGTATAAACCTTGAAGTATTTTATTAATCCATGCAGTCACAGAATACACCTCCCGTTTAGTGAGGCACCTGCTGTGTAGAAGAGGGCACTGACAAACTTTCCTCAGTACAAAAGGTTTCGTGGCGCGATCGCGTCATTATCAATAGCCAGTCTAGGTATCAAGGTGTTGAACTAATGAGCGGTCTTAGTGTTTGTGATATAGTGAAGGACACTCTCAGAGATCAAAGAGGAGTCTTGAATGCACCTATTAATCCCTGCTGCAGGACGGGGACAACGAATGGGCAGCGATCGCAATAAGTTATTATTACCTTTACTGGGAAAACCCTTGCTGGCGTGGACGATCTTGGCAGCAGAGGCTTCAACAGCAATTAAATGGATTGGGATTGTGGGTCAAGCTTTTGATTTTCCTGACTTTCAAGCCATTTTAGATGATTTAAATTTGGCAACGCCTGTGGTTTTTATTGAAGGCGGAAAAACGCGTCAAGAGTCAGTCTGTAATGGTTTGGATGCCCTCCCAGAAGGCGCAACGGAAGTGTTAATCCACGATGGGGCGAGATGTTTGGTAACGCGGGAATTATTTGACCGGTGTAGTGAAGCTCTCAGCACCTGTCAAGGATTAATTGCGGCAGTTCCCGTGAAAGATACAATTAAGGTTGTCGATGAAACGGGCTTTGTTAAAGATACCCCAGAGCGACGCCAAATGTGGGCCGCGCAAACGCCACAGGGGTTTCAAGTAGAATTGCTCAAGTCCTGTCATCGCAAAGGCAAAGTATTGGGTTGGCAAGTGACCGATGATGCTGCGCTATTTGAACGATGTCAACTCCCCGTGAAAATTGTGGAAGGAGAAGAAACGAATCTGAAGTTAACCACGAAATTCGATTTGCAGTTAGCTGAATTTATCTTACTTCAACGATCAGGTGAGGCGTAGGGGAGGGTAAACCCTTTTCCCCTACTTAGCAGCTCAACTTAGCTTTGGCTCACTGCTTCTTCTTTCGCCAAGAATTTTTCTAATTCGGTGAGTGCATCTGCATCGACTTTTGTCTGCATTGGGCAGAATTTCGGTCCACACATGGAGCAGAATTCAGCCGTTTTGTAAATATCAGCCGGTAAGGTTTCGTCATGGTATTCTCTGGCGCGATCAGGGTCTAAAGAGAGTTCAAATTGACGATTCCAGTCGAAATTATACCGGGCTTCGGAGAGTTGGTCATCGCGATCGCGCGCTCCTTGACGATGACGGGCCATATCTGCCGCGTGAGCCGCAATTTTATAAGCAATCAGCCCTTCCCGGACATCCTCAGCATTCGGCAACCCTAAATGCTCTTTTGGCGTCACATAGCACAGCATGGCAGTGCCATACCAACCGGCCATCGCAGCGCCAATTGCAGAGGTAATATGATCATAGCCTGGTGCAATATCGGTGACCAGAGGTCCTAACACATAGAACGGTGCTTCGCTGCACTCTTCCATCTGTTTTTTGACATTGTACTCAATTTGATCCATCGGTACGTGACCCGGACCTTCCACCATCACTTGTACATCATGTTCCCAAGCGCGGCGCGTGAGTTCTCCAAGGGTCTTCAATTCCGATAATTGCGCTTCATCCGTTGCATCATGAGTACAACCGGGACGGAGAGAATCCCCTAAACTAAAGGACACATCATATTTCTTGAAAATTTCAATGATGTCGTCGAAATGGGTATAGAGAGGATTTTGCTGATGATGGTGCAACATCCACTTGGCGATAATGCCGCCACCGCGAGAAACAATTCCCGTAATCCGATTTTTCACGAGAGGGAGATACTCAATCAGTAATCCGGCGTGAATCGTTTGGTAATCTACCCCTTGCTGGGCATGTTTTTCAATTACGTGCAGAAAATCATCAGCAGTGAGGTTCTCGATATTACCATGAACGCTTTCTAAGGTCTGGTACACGGGCACTGTGCCAATGGGAACGGATGACGCTTGAATAATGGCGCTACGAATTTCATCAAGGTTTCCCCCACCAGTCGATAAGTCCATCACTGTATCTGCACCATACTTAACAGCCAGTTTCAACTTATCCACTTCTTCCTCAATGTTAGAAGAGTTGGGAGAAGCGCCAATGTTGGCGTTCACTTTACATTTGGAGGCAATCCCAATTGCCATTGGTTCTAGATTCGGATGATTAATATTCGCCGGAATAATCATCCGTCCGCGAGCAACCTCATCCCGAATTAACTCTGGCGAGATATTTTCTCGCTGCGCGACATGGTGCATCTCTTCGGTAATTTTCCCTTGGCGGGCGTAGTGCATTTGACTAACATTACTTTGTCCCCGCCGTTGGGCGATCCATTCACTTCGCATATTGTATTTTTCCTTGAATCACAGCTTCCCTACGTCGGTGCTAGCCGATCTCAGGTTCTCGGGGTGTAATCTCAGCCTGTTTCAGCCCAGGCACCCCCAGCTTATTCGCAAATCCTAGCATACGTAGTTGCGCGATCGTTACCAATCTGTTAAAAATTTATGCTTGCTGTTTATTAAAATCTAAATCATCAAGGTCATCGTCTCGATTAAAAGTCAAGACACCAAAAGAGAGGGCAATGATGATCAGCAAGCCAAGAACAGAGAAAGCAATTAAAGAATTGACAAAATTCTGAAACATAATCACAAAACATAGATAAAAACATAAGATCATTATAAAATATGACTTAAATCATTTTAATGATTGATTAATTTGTGTAAACAAAGTGATATAAAATCAGGACATTTCCCTGATGTCTTAATCGCCTTTTCTGGCTCACATTTTCACCTGTAGCAAGGGCGTCATTGAAAATCGTGTTTTTCGGTTCCGTATGCCATACAACGAGAGTTGGATTCGTAAACTTTACCGATTATTTATTCCGACTGCTGCTGATAAAGTGTCGAGTTGATGTTCGTTGAGTTTTTCGATTAGACCAGTCAGGACGTTCCGCACCATCATTGGTCCTTCATAAATCCACCCTGTGTACACCTGTAATAAACTTGCGCCAGCGGTAATTTTTTCCCAAGCATCATGAGCGGTGAAGATTCCTCCAACCCCCATAATTGGAAGTTGACCTTCAGTTTCTCGATAAATAAAGCGGATAATTTCTGTGGCGCGATCGCGCAAAGGTTTGCCACTAATCCCGCCCGCTTCCTCACTTACCGGATTACCAGTTTTCGCTAAAACTTTGGTTTTCAATCCTTCTCGGGCAATCGTCGTGTTGGTAGCAATAATCCCAGCTAATTGATATTGAGTAGCAATGGTCAGCACTTCTCGAATCGCCTCCCAGGTTAAATCCGGTGCGATTTTCACTAAAATCGGTTTTTGGTTGGGATTATTGGCTTGGATGGCTTCTAGGATTAAACTGAGTTGAGAACTATCTTGCAGCGATCGCAGTCCGGGTGTATTCGGAGAACTGACATTCACCACGAAATAATCCCCCCATTCTTGTAATCGTAAAAAACTGGTTAAATAGTCCTGAGCTGCTTCTTCTAACGGGGTTACTTTTGATTTCCCGAGATTAATTCCCCAAGGGAGTTGCCGCTCTCTTTTGCCCTGTTTGGCTAAGCACTGAGCCAGGGCTTCACTCCCTTCATTATTAAATCCCATACGGTTTAAGGCAGCTTCATCTTTCAGTAACCGAAACAAACGGGGAGGTGGATTTCCCGGTTGGGGATGTTCCGTCACTGTTCCCAACTCAACATAACCAAACCCAAAATAATTCCAAATACTCGCAGCAACCCCATTTTTATCAAAGCCCGCCGCTAAACCTAAGGGGTTGGGAAACGTCATGCCCCACAAAGTTTGGGCAAGTCTTTTTTCTGAGTAACAACATTGGGCAGAGAGTTGTTGCAAAATCAAATGTGCTAGCCATTGATCTTGATTTTTTTCTAACCATTGCAAAAGATTCATACTGTGGTTATGTAACCACTCCGGATCAGCTTTTAAACCAGAAAATAAAAGCGGACGAACCAACTGCTTATACATTATCCTTGCTTAATTTTTATGATCTAAATTCAACTCAAAAATCATCGTTCGATCTTAAACTTTTCACTGAGAAAAGGCTTTCAATCCAGCGATTAATCCTTCACAAACACCAGTTAAAAAATTCAAATCCAAAGTTTCAATGGTATCAGTCGGTTGATGGTAATGGGGATTCCGTAAAAAAGAGGTATCTGTGACCATTATTGCTTTATAACCTTGATCCCAAAACGGAGAATGATCACTTAACCGTGTTTCCGGAATCATCGTTCCTGAGAACGGAACGGATAACCACTCACTCGGTGTTCCACTATGGCGCATTTGACGGGTGAAAAATCGGGTTTCCTGAGTTGTTCCTAAATTTCCAATAAAAGCAATAAAGTTACCTGCGTTGGGATAAAACTTTTCTAGGAAAGGCGGATAACGCTGAGAATTCGCTTCTTGACAACAGTAACCTAGCATTTCTAAAGAAAACATGAGACGAATTTTTTCATTTTTCTGCTTTAATTCTTGGGCATAGATTTCACTGCCCACCATCCCATATTCTTCTAAATCAAACGCAATAAATCTGAGGGGAATTGAAAGTGAATTTTCTGCAAATTCTCGTATTAATTCTAATAAAACAGCAACCCCCGTCGCATTATCATCAGCCCCTGGCGTTCCCGGAACACCATCATAGTGGGCGGCTAATAAAATTGGAGGTTGTTGGGTTCGTTGTGTCGCTGGAAAATTCAGAATGTAATTATGATGGGTTTCCCCTTCAAAAGTAAAATCATGGGTTTCTAGCCTACCCCATTTTTGAAATTGCTCACTAATATATTGTTGAACATAAAAGTGTCCGCCGCTACTGAAATAAGGATGCCGATCGCGCACGATTTGTTCTAAATGTTCATGCAGTCGCGCTTTTAAACTCATTTATCTGAATTAAATATAATTATAACTAATCCTAATCTAAGAGCATTCTAACGATAGATTTAGCGATTGACCAAATGTTGTAAAGCAGACCACACAATTTATTGACAACTTATAGCTATTTTCTACCTGTGGACAGTTTCCCGAAAACAGTATATAAGTTTTTCTTATTTAAGAAAAGATTAATTCTCTCATTTCTAATGCTCCCTGTACAAAGAGACATTATCTCTTAGTATCAGTAATGAGGCGATTTGAAATTTCAGCCAAATTATTGCTGTTATAAAGGAGAAACTAAAAAATGGCAAGTTACAAAGTAACCTTAATTAACGAAGAAATGGGACTCAATGAAACCATTGAAGTTCCTGATGATGAGTACATCCTCGACGTTGCCGAAGAAGAAGGGATTGATCTGCCCTATTCTTGCCGTGCTGGTGCTTGCTCCACCTGTGCCGGTAAGCTCAAAGAAGGAGAAATTGATCAATCAGACCAGTCCTTCTTAGACGATGACCAAATTGAAGCAGGCTACGTTCTCACTTGTGTTGCTTATCCTGCTTCCGACTGCACAATCATTACTCACCAAGAAGAAGAACTCTACTAAGTTCAAAATAGTTCGTTTCGCCTAAAAACGGAACTAAACTCCCCTGCATGAACGAGTGTGGGGGAAATTATTATGGCTGTATCTTTTTATAACTAGCTAACTATTGGGTCATCAGGTTGGAATTTTCGATCTATGTCGAGAGATAGGAATTGAGCAGAATTTTTACATCCCCCCTAGGAGGATGGGTCTTTCTTGTTTTATGATGGGGGTAAATGCCTAAAAACTAGCAAATTCAATTGATTACGCTTTCAAAACGCGTTTGATCACTTGAAGCTTGCGTTGATAGACCGATTAGAAAACCTATCAGTCATTAAAACTATGTTGAAGCAAATTACTACAACTTTCAAAAGTTTATTCCCAGCAGAAGCAGTCCATGCCCACTGCGATGGTCCCTGTGGCGTCTATGATCCCTCTTCGGCTCGGGTTGCTGCAGAAGCTGTCCTCTCAATGACGAAAAAGCTCATTGATTTAGAGCCCGAAAACAACAGTAAAGAAGCGCAAATTGCTTATCAAAATACCTTCTCTCGTTTCGTACAGATTAAAGAAGAGCAGGCGCAAATTGCCAAAGAAGAACTCTTAATTCTCTGGACTGACTACTTCAAAGAAAAGCATTTACAACAATATCCTGATCTCCACACCACCTTCTGGAAAGCAGCAAAACTTTGCTCTGCTTGCAAAATGGAAGTTAACTTACAACATGCACAAGAATTAATGGATACTGTGCAAAAAATTCACAATATGTTCTGGCAAAGCAAAGAACGGGATATTCCTTGGTATCAAGCTAGCTAACTCAATTCGTTTAATCTTACTCTCACCGAGTTCTTGCTTCGTTTCGTAAGTAAAGGGCTCGGTTTTTTTTACTGACACCAAACGATGATGATTTAACGAAACACTTCAACCACAAAGGGTGTAATAGGAAAGTAAACTGGTGACAACCGGCGGATTTTCAAGGTGGGGTAAAACTCCGGTTTGGGGAATGACATGAAACCCTTTAATCATATTCGGACTTAAATCAGCCAAGCGCTTGCCTTGTAAAGAACGACTAAAACGCGATTGCGCGCCCCACAGTAAAACAGTTGGTGTATTTAAATTGGGCATATATTCGGCTAAATCAAAGCAGATGTCTCCTCTTAAAGAAGCGAGTGCCGCATATTCTGCATCAGGTTTCACGGCAGAAGCGAGATAGGCAGCAACAATTTCTTCGTTCAGACGAGATGGATTGGCAAACAAAAATTGTTCTAAAAAGTTTCGTACCGCCCATTCATTGGCAGCACCAACCATATAAATTAAGGAATCTAACCCCGGTAAACTCACCAGTTGTGAAGAGAGTTGTTGTCGATAATCTTCACTAAAATCGCGATAACCAGAGGGAGAAACTAAAAATAAACCCCGGAATAATTGGGGTTGTTCGATCGCTAAGCGAATAGTTAAGGCAGCGGTTAAAGAAGAAGCAATGACCCACGCAGGGGGATTAGCGACTTGTTCTAAAAGGGTGCGGATAATATTAAGGTAGTCTTCGGGGGAGTAGCGAATTTGAGGATGATGAGAGTCTCCCCAACCGATCAGATCAGGGGCGATGACTTGATGGGTGGTGGCAAAACTCGGATAAACTTGCGACCATTCATAAGCAGACGATCCCCCGCCTAAACTATGCAAAAAGACCAGAGAATTGGGTTGAACAAAGTTTTGGGGATAAAAACCCGGATCGGGGACAGAATAAACCATCTGTCCTAATTTGGTGTTGAGAGTGCGCTGCTGAAAACCAACAGGCTGATACTGTCGCATATTGCCGATACTAACTGAGACAAGGCTGACATCATCAGTTTAGCGCGAGCCGAGTTGTTGCCGTAAATGAGAGAGTTTTTCTCGCACCGATTCATGGCTATATTCATCGTCAGGGTGAGGGGCTTGACCCGGCTTTTGGAAATAGGGACGTTCTTTATACATTTGTCCCCATTGCAAATCCGCTTGTCGTACCATTTCATAGAAAAGTTCTTGGTTTTTCAAGATTTTATCGATGATTTTGGCTAAGCCCGTCAGAGGAGATTCTAAGTGCTGACTGACAACAGAATCGGATTTGATCCACCGCTTTAATACAGCTTGTAAAGCGCCAGAAGAGTCGGATAGATTGTGATCAATGAAAAGATTAATTTCTGTGGTCACTTGCACCAGTTTGGGAACGGGAGATTCTCCTTTGAGAAAGTTTCCTCCTTCGCGCGCGATCGCGCTGGCGAGAGAGTATCGTTGTTCTGATAAAATTTCTTTTTGGATATTATTCTCGCGCTCTCGTTTTTGCTTGTCGTTATGATTTTCTGAGGCGTTCATAAGCTAAGATTAAAACCCAAAGATTCACTCTTGATTTCTTATTATGACATTTTGCGAGAGAACAAGGAGCAGATGCTTCCCGGTGTTATCTAACTGAAAAAGAAGTTTATTCACTAGCTAAAATCACATGCGAGTTATTCTTCAGCGAGTGCAATCCTCAAAAGTTGCAGTGGATGGCGAAATGATTGGTGCCATTGGACGGGGCTTAAATTTACTGGTGGGAATTGCACCCTCTGATACAGAAACTGAAGTGGATTGGATGGTGCGCAAGTGTCTTGATTTAAGAGTATTTCCAAAAGAAAAAGGCGAGTCAGGTTGGCACTATTCCGTGCAAGATATCCAGGGAGAAATTTTAGTGGTCAGCCAATTTACCTTGTATGGAGACTGTCGCAAAGGACGTCGTCCTTCGTTTAGTGATTCTGCCGGTCCAGAAACAGCAGAATTTTTCTATAACCTTTTTGTTAGTAAACTCAAGGAAAGTGGTTTACACATTGCCACCGGAAAATTTGGAGCCAATATGCAAGTCAGTATTGAAAATGAGGGTCCGGTAACACTCTTATTGGAACGAGAAAATTCAACCGATAGTTAGTGAATTACATTAAAGTCCGGGGCTTGACATGGAAATTAAATAAGCCAAATGTAATCCAAAAGGCTAAAACTCCTCCTGTTAAAATTAAGACCGGCGTTGCGCCTAATTGAAACACTAAAATAGGAGCCGCTGCGGTAAAGAAACCACCCCCCATAATTGGTTCAAATAATAGTTGTTTGTAGGCAAAACTTTCTAAAGCTTCTGTTTCATTACCCGGATCAACCATTTGTAGCAATAATAATCCCGTTGCTGTCACTCCCATTGATTGTCCGATATCGCCAAGTCCACGCTCGAACCAATGGGTAGGAAGAATCCGAGGGGCAAAGAAGAGAAAGGCAAAAATATTCCAAGTAATACCAGCAACAGACAAGATTAAGAAGGGAATTAAATTTGTGCCAAGAACCGTCAGCGAAATTGACGCGATCGCGCTAAAGATAACAGCATCTAATGAAACGCCAGCAATATTTTTCTGTAGGGGTCTCAGGATTAAACTATCTAAACCAAGACGTTCCATCGTAATTTGAACAATTAATCCTCCAATTAATGCCATGGGAAATAAAGGAACATAGTTCATAATTTCAATTTCCATTTTTCCCCAAGTTAAGGCTTCTAACTCTTTTAAAACTTCTAAAATGAGCCAGCCTAAGGTTACCGCGATCGCGACAAATCCCAGATTAATGGATAACGGATCAATTAAAAGGTTTTTCTCTAAATGTTTATATTTCGTTTGTAATTGTTGTTCATCAAAATTTGAGGTGTTAGCACTCTGATCAAACGACAAACTTGTTTTGTGTCCGGAACTCAAATGACCGTTGCGGCGTCCCCAATTAATTAAAATTGTCCCGGTAACAACCCCGGAAATTAAGCCCACTGTTGCTAACCCTAAAGCAATTTCTCCTCCTTCTTCAAAACCAAAATCAGCTAACACACCTGCCATCCCAGCAGCAGTCCCATGTCCTCCTTCAAATGCCATTTCAATCAGCGCCCCTGCAATCGGGTTCATGTGAAATACAGGAGTGAGAATGAGTAACGTAATAGCTAAGCCAACCACATATTGTCCCCAAGCTAAAATCTGAGAAAATGCAACTTGCGGGGCAACTTTTTGCCAAATTTCTTTGGGACTCGGAATCGTTTCTCCTAAAAAAAGGGTTGCAAAAACCAGATTAATAAAAACACTGGGTGCTTGTGCCCAAACTGTCGCAATATTTTCTGGAAAAATGCCTTGATTGGCTAAGAAACTTGAAGCAGGAACCAGATTGCCCAAGCCTTCTTTTCCCAGTAATAAAGCCAGTCCTCCGGCGAGGATCGATTCCGGTAAATAAAGTAAGTCAAAAAGTTTAATTTTCTGCTTTAAAAATCGTCCAATGAGGAGGAATAGCCCTAAAACGATAAATGCGGCAAAAACATCTCCTAATTCAAAGCCAGTGGTGTTCAATTGACTATGATCCTTCCTATTTCTGAACTACGACAAACGATAATCCCTACGTGAATTTCGTAGAGTAGAGACAGGTTACAGTGTGGGAGCTTTTGGATGACTCAGTAGTAGCGATTATTACATTTCAAAGATGCAAACCTTCAATCAAGCGTTGAATCTCACCTAAGACAGAGAAGAGTTTCCTCTTTTTTTCTGTTTTTAGTGATTCATTATTTAATAAAAAAGCTTAAAGTCACCAGTTTATTTTATTAAGATCACTTTAATAATTCGCGTAACTTTGCCACCTCACCCGATCTCCAATCCGTACCTTGCCCCCAATGAGCACTTGACCACACGCCCCACCCCGCCAATGATGATAAAGTGCTCTTTTTAATCCCGGCTGTATTTCGTCCATCCGTTCACAGGGTTTAGCTTCAGTAAAAATTTGAATTCGACATTCACCCAACTGTAAGATTCGTTTGCGACTGTTGGCTAACTCCAGACCCCGCACCAGGAAGTTTGCCCGTCGCGCTGCCGGATCGATATTGACACCTAGTTCCATCATCACCGTTTCCCAAACTTCAGCATCAATAACAGTAACTTGTCGCCGCCCACCTTGATCGGCATTTCCAACTAATCCCCGTTGTGCCACCATTTCTGCTGCTGCCACAGCATCCATGGGACCCCGCTTAAAGCGTTTGATCCAAATCGCTTCAATTCGTCCTGCTGCCATGTTTTGACCTTCCTCATCAAACCAACTAAACTAAATCCTCAGCCCCTCTCAGAACATAATGCAGAATGATGAAACCAGCAATTACTGGCACTTTTCTTGATGAAATTACCCATGATATTCCATCTCAAAATTGGCGCGATCGCGCTTGGGAAGAAGATTTTGCTGCCATGCAACGGGTCGGGATTGATACAGTGATCTTAATCCGTGGCGGTTATAAAGAACAAGTCACTTTTGCTTCCCAGGTTTTACAAAATCAAGTGGGGATTCTTCCGGTCTATACCGACTTAGTGGAGTTATTTCTCACCCTTGCCCAACGCTATGGCATGACGTTTTATTTTGGGACTTATGACTCAGGGACGTATTGGCTTAATGGCGATTATCGAACAGAAACTGATATTAATAAAGCTTTCTGTGAAGAGTTCATTCAACGATACGGTCATCATTCTTCATTTGGCGGCTGGTACATCAGTCATGAAATTAATACTTACAATGAAGGGATGATGCACGTGTATGAAGACCTTTCTCGTCACCTCAAGCAACTGCGAGATGTGCCAATTCTAATCTCACCCTACATTAAAGGGATTAAACAATTTGGTCATCGGGCAATCTCTCTGGATGAACATACCCGGGAATGGGAATCGGTGTTTGCACGGTTACAGGGTATTGTCGATATTGTGGCGTTTCAAGATGGGAATGTGGCCTATCAAGATTTACCGGAGTATCTGCAAGCAAACCGTAAACTTGCCAGTAAATATGGCTTAACCTCATGGAGTAACGTGGAAAGCTTTGACCGTGATGTGGCATGGAAGTTTCCTCCACTCGATTTTCGTAAACTGCGCTATAAAATTGAACAAGCAGAAGCGGCAGCAATGGATAAACTGGTTACTTTTGAGTTTTCTCATTTTATGAGTCCGAATTCAATTTACCCCGCCGCACGCAATTTGCACCAGCAGTACTGGGAATGGATTTACGGTAGAGGGGGTGAGGAGGTGACAAGGTGACAAGGTGAATCTTGTTATTGCCTGTTCCCTAACGACCTAATGACTAAGGACTAATGACCAGAATACCTATCTTAGGTTAGAAAAAGTTATGGTTTCCCTGTAACTTTTTCATTACTATCCTTAAAATAAAGTAAACAAGTGTAAAGTTTTTGGACTTGTTCGTAATTATTTAACAAAATGTCGAAATTAAGCAGATATATAAAAATGTCTAATCCTTTCTTCCGTCGCTTCCTTATCCTCGTGATCAGCTGTTGTTTTGGTTTAACGGCATGGTTAGCGCAACCCTTAGCAGCGCAAGCCTATGATGACCCCTCTTTATTGCCGCAAGAAGAAACACCGATTATTGATTTAGCGAATTTTCTACCAAAGCTACAGGAAGAATCGTTAATCGAGGAAATTGAGGATTTTGAAGCGGAAACAGGTTGGAAGCTACGTATTCTAACGCAATATGACCAAACCCCTGGTCGTGCGGTTAAAAACTATTGGGGATTGAATGACCAAAGCGTCTTACTGGTTGCAGATGCTCGTGGAGGGAATCTGCTAGCGTTTAACGTCGGAGATGATGTTTATGATGTTTTGCCTCGTACCTTTTGGGTAGAACTGCAAACCCGTTTCGGAAATATGTACTATGTGCGAGAAAATGGTGAAAATAACGCGATCGCGCAGTCGTTAGATACCGTGAAAGGATGTCTAGCCAAAGGCGGTTGTAGCGTCGTTCCCGGCTTACCGAGAGAACAATGGATTCTCACCCTCATCACTTCTGTTGTCGGTGGTGTCGTTTTCGGTTTAGCTGCCCGTCCGCGCAAAGAAGACCAAGTGATTGCTTGGCAATGGGCCTTAATTTTCTCACCCCTCTGGGGCATCCTCTTCATTGCCTTCGGCATTGGACCCGTTGTCACTCGGACTGCTGACTGGTTACCGCTGCTGCGGAATGTCCTCGGCTTTATGTTGGGCGCGTTAGTCGTGTATTTAACCCCAATTATCAGCGAATCTGCCCGATCCGAAGGGAAAACTTAAAGTAAGCCTTTTGAGCGATCAAAATAGTTTTCCACACTGGCAACTTCTAATCTGAAAAAATTTCGCACTTTTTCTAAATAGTGAGGTGCATCTTCTAGCATCGGGAAATGAGCTGTTTTGGGTAACTCAAAATACTCAATACAATCAGGATTTAAACTGGCTGCTTTCAGGGCTAAGCGGGTAGGAATAATAATATCTTTTTCCCCTGCCACCAGTAGCGTTGGCACCGAAATTTTGGCAAAAGCTTCAGGCATTACCGTTGCAGCGTGTTTACTCACGGCAGTGTATATGGTGCCTGCTGCTGCGGCTTCATCAGCTAAAACATAATCTTCTAAAAATGCTTTTCTTTCTTCTGCTGGAATGGGACGATGGAGAAATCTTGCCATGAACAACCGATCCATAGTCGGAATTTTGGATAACCAATCAAAACGCAGTTTGACGACATAAGTGCCAGCGAGATGGAAGAGATTAAAAGTAATGGGATTGTAAGTAAAAATGCCACTACAGGTTAAAATTGCCCGCTTCACTTTTTCGGGATAACGCGCGATAAAGAGCGTTGCTAGAGATGCTCCCATCGAATGAGCGTTGATATAAACTTGGTCTAAATTTAATTGGTCTAAGAGTAAAGCTAAATCTTCAGCATATTCCTCCATATCAAAAGAGAGTGGGCTTTTTTCCGGTAAGCGAGAACGCCCAAAGCCTCTGATGTCATAGAGTAAACAGTCAAACTGATCGCTGAGTGCAGTGGCTGTACTTTTCCAATAGCGCCCTGAACCGCCCCAACCGTGTATAAAAACGAGTACTGGTTTCTTTTCGTTCTGATGAGGCTGACACACCCATTCATAATAATGGTCAACCCCACGAATGTTAATCACCATACACTTTGCTAATTGCATTCATAATCGTGAACACAGTATAGCAAAGGCTCTCTGTTAAGCAGAACTCAGGGTGCGATTGGCTCTACCATTGCCCAAAGGCGCGATCGCGTCCTCCTAAGAAAAACCATGCCTCAGCAACCTGATGCCAAAATCACTGCACTATTTTTATCAGCAAGACAAAGATGACTTCGGAGAAATCAACTCGATCTTCTGTCTCCTTCTTTCCAACAAATTGTGACGATTTTAAGAAATTGTAACTTTAGATACAGAAAAAAACTAAGATTAAAGTAAGGAGTTAGGGAGGTTTCATCATGTCTGTTCAACAAAAAGCTCGCGCTCTGATGAGTCGTCACCACTGCTTAATTCGTAACCGCGAACAATCCATGTTGCTCAGGGCAGTGGGAGAAATTGGCTTAGAAGCTGACGTTACTCGCTATCACAGCCAAGTTCAAGGGATGACACCCAATCGCTTTAGCCAAAGTTATGATCGGAGCCCGACAGCAATGAGCTAAGCAGATCTCTTTTAGCAGAGCAAAGGTGATTTTAAGTCAGCTCAATCACCGCTGCTTTGCCTCAATTTGGCGGACTGTTGTCAATGCCGAATAGCTCACACCAGCCGTACCTTCTCCCGGATGTGTACAGTCGCCTACTAACCAGAGATTTTCCACAGGTGTCCGATTGGCAAACCCAAACGGACCAAAGGTTGAGATTCGTTGTCCTAATCCTCCCACATATCCCGCTTCCCGAGCAGTGAAACGCGCAAATGTTCTCGGAGTTGCCGCTTCTTGGTGAATCATTGTTTCTGGGGTAAGGTGAAAATATTGACTAAGACGTTGGATCGCTGTTTCAACATAATCTTGCTTCAATGCCTCGTACTCCTCAGCAGTCGCAGTCCACCATTGAGTAACATCTGTAAAGGAAGAGGCAGTAAGAGTTGCTTTACCTTCTGGTGCCCGTCTATCTCCGGGCTGACTGACGGAAACAAATAAGGAATTTTTCTCGCCGATCGCGCCCTGGTAATTATAGAGAAACTGAAGATGAGGCGGACAATTTTGGGGAATAGCACGCCGATCTACACCTAAGTAAAGCACAAACGCACCATTAGCAGCCGGTAAGTTTTCCACTCGTCTTTGATACCCTCGTAAAAAAAGGTCAGAGGCACCAAACGAATTATCAGGGTCGGCTAATAACTTTAATAAATTCTGTACAGTCACATTTGCTACTACAACATCTGCTTCTTCTCGCCACACTGCCCCGGTTCGATCATTGCAAACCGTTACGCCAGTCATTTTTCCTTGTTGACAATGAACCCTTGTTACAGAATGGCGGAGTCGTATTTTACCGCCTTGTTTTCTTAATCCTTTCACTAAGCGCGTACTTAAAACCTGCATACTCCCTTGTAAATGCCATAACCCTTGCGGAGCCTGGGAAACGCCTAATGCAGTTGCCGCATACAATAAAGCGGTTTCATCTGCATTCACTTGGGAATAGAGCTTTAATTGCAGATCTAGAAACGTCCGTAATCGCTTGTCATCATATAGCCCCAAAACACGCAACAGATTGCCAACGGTCAGTACCGTAAACGGCAGCGTTATCAAAGTATCGGGACGGACTGCAGAAAGGAGTTGCCAAAAATCCCAGAGGTTACGAGGGGGAAGGACAGGCTCCCGTGCTTGAAAGCGCCAACTGGCTGCAAATAAAATTTCCATCAGTCGCCAAAATCGTTCGCTCCTTGGAAATTGCCGTCTTCGCTCTTCGCGCCATTGGGTCGGGTTGCGCCAAATATTAATGGGAGTGGTTTCGCCAGGAAGGTAAACGGCACAGGCTGGATCGCAAGGGGTTGCTGGAGGAACCTCAATCCCTAATTCTGTAAAGATTTGTTCATGAATTCCCCCTTTTTCTAAGCCGGCGACTTGGGTGGCACCGACATCAAATGTCAAACCATGACGTTGAAATGTAGAAGCACATCCTCCGGCAACATACGCCTGATCATAGACAGTGACAGAATAACCGCGTTTAGCTAGTAACGCTCCTGTAGTTAGTCCACCAATTCCTGCACCGATAACAACGACTGAGTTTGACATGGCAATGATGAGAAAAGACTGTTTCTATTGTAAACTTTTGTATCTTTATTCCGAAATAGAACAAATTACACTAAAATTATGTTGACAAAATCACGAAAAAATGCAAATTTATGAGCATATTTTTTAGCGATTGAAAGGTGTGGGGTATCGTGAAAAATTATGCAAGTGTGAATCAAAGCGGATTCAATCGAACGAACCAGCCGTTTTGGCAACAACCCCTAAGATTAAAATCACTATTATTAGGGATAACCGGGTTGAGTGCGATGGGGCTCTTTGCCGTCCTCACCCAATTGTCTGTCAATGCTCAAAATATTGCTCGCAATACACAACAAACAGGACAATGGCTCAATGCATCCTTCCCCGTTGAAAACTTTCAAACCTATACTTCTCCTTTTGGCTATCGCCAATCCCCAATAACGGGAAAAACACAGTTTCATCGTGGACTGGACTTAGCCGCACCAATGGGCAGTTACATCCGCAACTGGTGGGGTGGGAAAATTACTCAACTCTCTGATCATACGGCTTGCGGAACAATGGTTGTTATTCAATCAGGACAGTGGGAACATATCTATTGCCATCTCAAAGGTCGGGTGCAGAAAACAAGTGCCGGTTTAGTCTTGATTGATCGAGAAGGGGGAATTCGTTTAAGACAAGGTCAACAAGTTGCTACAGGAACTCGGATTGGGCGCGTGGGAATGACCGGACGCACCACTGGACCCCATTTGCATTGGGGCTTAAAGTATGCAGGAGAATATATCGATCCCGGCTTAGTATTACGGCAAATGTATCAAGAACAAGCCGCTGTGCAGTAATCAGAACCCTCATCATTTTCTTTGATGTGACGAATGACTGTCAACTGACTTTCAACGCTGATTTCTCATTTCAAGACTGGGTTCGCGATCGCGCAACCCCTATCCCTACTTATACAAGCTAAAATGTAACGAAATGCAAAGTATAATGAGAACGGAAACTTAAGTCAGTCAAACAACCATGCGGGTCATAATTGCAGGAGCAGGGTTAGCAGGGCTTTCCTGCGCCAAATATCTAGTTGATGCGGGACACACTCCCATCGTCCTCGAACGTCGTGATGTTTTAGGCGGCAAAGTTGCCGCTTGGAAAGATGAAGAGGGGGACTGGTATGAAACTGGTTTGCACATCTTTTTTGGGGCATATCCCAACATGTTGCAACTATTTAAAGAACTTGACATTGAAGATCGCTTGCAATGGAAAGAACACACAATGATTTTCAATCGTCCTGAAAAACCGGGAACTTACTCCCGTTTCGATTTCCCCAATCTCCCTGCACCCATTAATGGTGTTGTTGCAATTTTGAGAAACAACGATATGCTCTCTTGGCCTGAAAAAATCCGCTTTGGCATTGGCTTAATTCCTGCCATGTTGCGCGGACAAGGGTATGTAGAAGCCATGGATCGCTACACCTGGTCGGAGTGGATGGAACGGCAGAATATGCCCAAACGGGTAGAAAAAGAAGTCTTTATTGCCATGTCCAAGGCATTAAACTTTATTAACCCCAACGAAATTTCAGCCACGATTCTTCTGACCGCTCTCAATCGCTTCTTGCAAGAAAAAAATGGCTCCAAGATGGCGTTTTTAGATGGCTCACCCACGGAACGTTTATGTCAACCGATGGTTGATTATATTACCGAACGGGGTGGGGAAGTGCGCCTTAATGCTCCGTTAAAAGAGATTTTACTCAATGAAGACAACAGCGTGCGCGGATATCTCATGCGCGGTTTAAATGGCGCAGAAGATGAAGTACTGAGTGCGGATGCTTACGTCTCTGCAATGCCCGTTGATCCGTTCAAGTTGATGTTACCCCAACCTTGGAAACAAATGGACTTCTTCAAGCAATTAGATGGCTTAGAAGGGGTTCCTGTCATCAACTTGCACCTGTGGTTTGATCGCAAACTAACCGATATCGATCACCTCTTATTTTCTCGTTCAGACTTACTCAGTGTTTACGCCGATATGAGCAATGCCTGTCGTGGTTATGAAAATCGCGATCGCTCGATGCTAGAGTTAGTGCTTGCCCCTGCTAAAGACTGGATTGGCAAATCTGACGCCGAAATTGTCGCCGCCACCATGGAAGAGTTAAAACAACTGTTCCCCAAATATTTCACCGGTGAAGATCGCGCTCAGTTGTTAAAATCTCATGTGGTGAAAACCCCACAGTCTGTTTATAAAGCCACAGCTGGAAGACAAGCCCATCGCCCCTCCCAAGAAACACCGATTTCCAATTTCTATCTCACCGGTGATTACACCATGCAAAAATATTTAGCAAGCATGGAAGGGGCAGTATTATCCGGAAAATTAACGGCTCAAGCGATTGCCAAAACAGAATCTCCTGTAAGTTCTGTGGAAAAATCGGAGAAAAAGGCCGTTTCTGTGGCAAAATGATTTTCTGTGTTCCAATGTATCGATTAATGGGACAATTTTCGTGTCTTAAAGTGAACCCTATTAGCCTGCGGTGAATGCTGCAACTGCCTAACCCAGAACAGACTTGTTCCCACCCCTCCGTCGAATCCGCTTATGAGTTCTGCCGTCAAGTGACAGCGGAATACTCGAAGACGTTCTATCTCGGTACGCTTCTCATGCCCAAGGAGAAGCGCAAAGCAATTTGGGCCATTTACGTCTGGTGTCGGCGTACTGACCAACTGGTCGATGGCCCCGAAGCCGAGTTTACCACGCTCGATACCCTCGATCAGTGGGAAGAAACCTTAGAATCGATTTTTGCCGGTTATCCTGTGGAAAACCCGGATGTGGCCCTCGTAGATACCTTAGAGCGTTTTCCCTTAGATATTCAGCCCTTCCGAGATATGATTGCCGGCCAACGGATGGATTTAAAGCGCGATCGGTATGAAACCTTTGATGAGCTCTATCTTTACTGTTATCGCGTTGCCGGCACGGTCGGCTTGATGTCGAATGCGGTGTTAGGGGTGGAACCAGAGAAGGGAACGCCTCCTTGGCGAAAACAAGAACCGACTCATATTCCCACGGAAGAAGCTGTCGCACTCGGTATTGCTAACCAGCTCACTAATATTTTGAGAGATGTGGGGGAAGATGCGGAACGTGGACGCATTTATCTCCCCTTAGAAGATTTAAGACGCTTTAATTATTGTGAGGAAGATCTCTTGCAAGGGGTAATCAATGAAAATTGGCGACAATTAATGCAATTTCAAATTGAACGGGCACGAGGATTTTATACACAAGCTGAGAAGGGAATTTGTGATCTCAGCCGAGATTCGCGATGGCCCGTTTGGACAGCATTAATGCTTTATCAGGGAATTTTAGATGTTATAGAACGGAACCAGTATGATGTATTTAATCAACGGGCGTATGTTCCGAAAGGCAAGAAATTTCTCTATTTACCTATTGCTTGGTTAAGAGCACAAGTGCTTTAATAATTGGGAGGGAATCTGGAAGAAAGGGAGATTAACAATGACCAGTGACTATTTAACCGAGAGAGGATGAGAGGGCGACAAGGAGTTCAAGCACATCTTTATTCCCTACTCCTGATTGCCTGTTGGCTAAAGAACAAAGCATGAATAACCAATCACCCTATTGGAAAGATGATCAATTGGAAAACACTACCCACACAGCGGGGAATTTATCAGATCACCACTGGTAGTGTCAGTTACGTTGGCTTATCAGACAATATTCAACTCCGCGTCAAGCAACATTTAGAAAGTTCTTCCTGTCGTTCTCGTATTATCCTCGATACCAAGAAAGCAAAAATTCAGATCTTGGAATTACTCCCCAATAGTGATGATAAGACGCTTGCCTTGCGAGAGTGGTATTGGTTTTCCAAACTCAAGCGGAAAGGGCACATTATGGTCAATGACCCGAAAACGTTGGGCAAAACTAAAAGCGGGCAGTTTTTTCCCTCTCAAGACGCGATCGCGCAAACCAATTCACCCTTTTCTTTTGGCTGTGGTGTCAAGCTAGCAGGAATAACAACAGTCGTTATCGGATTTTTCTGCGCTGGCTTTTTAGCAGCAGGAAATATGATTCAACATCGGGTCTCGAATCAACCAGATCCCCCAACCGAGAAGTCCTCACAAACCAACTCAGCCTCTCAGCGTCCCAGTCAGCAGGAAAAACAGGAAGGGACGAATCGTAACATCTCTGCCGAGTTAGAACCCTTAAGTGCTTGTATTACTCCTTTACAACGCGGCAGTGCCAAAGAAGCCATACAACTCTTACAACGTCAGTTACAGCAACTCGGCTATTACGAAGGAGAACAGGATGGCATGTATGGTCCGGGAACGGAAGGGGCTGTCGCAGAATTTCAACGGGATCACAATTTAGGGGTAGATGGTATTGTCGGTTGTCAGACCCAAGTTGCGATTAATCAGGCATTACGTTAATTGTTAGTTAGGGGTGACAACCTGGGTCGGATTGAGACTGGGGTTAGGTTTTCGGGATTCGGGGATCATGACGTCATCTATTATGGGCAAGCAGTAACTTTTCAAGATTGGACTTTCCTTTAATCATTTCCCTTTTTTTCTGAGGGGTCACTATTCTGAGAAATCCATATTTTTTGATGCGGCAGGGAAAGATCAATACCGGCTTGATCAAAGGCAATTTTAAGCCGACGACGATATTCTCGGGCAATGGGCCACTGTTGTAAAGGTTTGGTTTTAATCCACACGCGAATAATGACTCCTTGGTAACTAAACTCATCAACACCAAGCAGAGTTGGTGTTTCTAAAATATCTTTTTGCCAATGGCGATCGCGCATCATACTATCGCTAATCTCTTCAATAATTCGGATCGCTTTTTCCACATCAGCCTGATAAGCAATGGGGATCTTTAAATCCACTTGTGACCAATTACTCGTGTAGTTTGTCACGGTCCGAATTTCACTATTAGGAATTGTAATTAAACGCCCTTCTGTATCTCGCAGTTGAGTAATTCTTAAATTGATTGCTTCAACAAAGCCGGTTGCATCAGCAATACCAACCACATCTCCCACTGCATATTGATCTTCAAGAATAATAAAAAAGCCGTTAATGGCATCTCGAATTAAGTTTTGAGACGCAAAAGAAATGGCAACCCCAATTAAGCCAGCACCTGCCAGTAAGGGGGCAATATTCACCCCAACGATAGACAAACCAATGAGAATACCAACGATTATCCAAGTCACAACCATCACACTTTTAGCAACGCTAGAAATTGTAGAAATCCGAAGTTGTAAACGGAGATTTGCTTCTGGGGTTAGTAAGTAATTATTGGCGAGAGCCGCATTAAATTTATCAATTAAAATAAAGGAAAAACGGATCAAAAAATAAGTGATTAATCCTGCTACAAATAAACGGAAGGGAACGCGGAAAATATTAATAATATAAACTTGGAGAAATCGTGTGTAAGGAAATAAACCAACCAAATAAAGCGTTCCTCCGACCCAAATGGTAACCCGGATAATTTTTGTGAGACGATATTTGATTTCTGCAATTTGTTGACGTTGATTTTGTGTCAGTTTCGTGGAAATTGCTTGTTGGGAGTTACTATCAAGACCAGCACGAATAGCAGTTTTTTGTTGATGAAATCGCTTTTCTAAATAAAAGAGTGCAATTGTCAATACAAACAAAAGTAATAGCGCGATCGCGCCTTTTTGGGCTTGAGCGATTAAAAATTCCTCTTCTCGTTCTTGTCGTGCTTGTCGTAGCGCATTTTCAATTTCCCGAACCATTTCCTCTGCCCGGTGCTGAATGCTCATTGATTTCAGCGCTGCATCTTGACTGGTTACACTCAGCAAGCGGGTATTCCATTTATCCACACTCACATAAATATCAACCAGTTGTCCTGCGGGTTCCTGGTACACATTTATGTCTGCAGACGGATTTTTTAAGTAGTAGCGAGTAATGTTAGCGAGTCGTTGCTCAATTTCCTCAATGCGAGTTGATAAAGTCGATTCACTACCTGCCAACTCGACCAGACAGCGTCCGTCTAAACGGATACATTTTGAAGTAACTTTATCGGTTGACGGAGAAAAAAGATTAGGCGAATTTCCGGAAAAATTGGGCAGAGAAGGGAATTGTGCTTTTACAGAACCAGTAAGCGGCACGATAACGACCAAAATCGCTATCAAGCACGCTAACCAAACGTATTTTTGCTTCATAGACTGTAAGGAAGTAGAACTTGATCTCAGGTTTAACTATCCCAAAAATTTTGACATCTGATCAATATGCAGTAACCTAGTAGAGATCGCAATGTAAAAATCAAGACTCGTAACGTTCAATGACTGCAACACAAGTAAAGCACGAAGTAAAAGACCTGAGTTATGCAACTCTAGGAAAACAACGGATTGAATGGGCAGGCCGTGAAATGCCTGTACTAAGACAAATTCGCGACCAGTTTGCCAAAGATAAGCCGTTAGAAGGCATTCGCATGGTTGCTTGCTGTCACGTCACGACCGAGACAGCTAACCTCGCGATCGCGCTGAAAGCCGGCGGGGCAGATGCCGTTTTAATTGCCAGTAACCCGCTTTCGACTCAAGACGACACCGCAGCGAGTTTAGTTGCTGACTACGGCATTCCTGTTTTTGCTATCAAAGGTGAAGACAACGAAACGTATAACCGTCACATCAATATCGCCCTCGATCATCGCCCGAATATCATCATCGACGACGGTAGTGATGTCACTGCAGCGTTAATTCAAAATCGCAAAGACCAAATCAAAGAAATCATCGGTACAACTGAAGAAACCACGACAGGCATTAACCGCCTCCGCGCGATGTACAACGATGGGGTACTCACTTTCCCCGCGATGAATGTTAACGATGCGGATACCAAGCACTTCTTCGATAACCGCTATGGTACCGGACAATCCACCATTGATGGGATTATCCGTGCCACCAATGTTCTCCTCGCTGGTAAAACCGTCGTGGTTGGCGGTTATGGCTGGTGTTCCAAAGGGGTCGCAATGCGAGCTGCTGGTATGGGGGCAAACGTTGTTGTGACTGAAGTTGATCACATCCGTGCTCTAGAAGCAGCAATGGATGGCTTCCGAGTGATGCCCATGAATGAAGCGGCGAAAATTGGTGATGTTATTGTCACCTTAACCGGTAACAAGCACGTAGTTGCAGGTCATCACTTTGATGTCATGAAAGATGGCGCGATTGTCTGCAATGCGGGTCACTTTGATATTGAGCTTGACCTGAAATCTCTCCGTCAGAAAGCTAGCGAAGTTAAAGAAGTTCGTCCGTTCACTGAACAGTACATTCTGCCGAATGGTAAGTCTGTGATTGTTTTAGGGGAAGGTCGTCTCATTAACTTAGCGTCTGCAGAAGGTCACCCTAGTGCAGTAATGGATATGAGCTTTGCCAACCAAGCGAAAGCATCTGAATATCTTGCGCTCAACCAAGGCAAACTAGAGCCTGGGATCCACTCCATTCCGCGGGAAGTTGACCGCGAAATCGCTCGCCTCAAACTCAAAGCAATGGGCGTTCAAATTGATGACCTCAGCCAAGAGCAAATCAAATATATGAACTCCTGGACTGAAGGAACCGACTAATTAGCCTCTGGCTAGCTTGGTTTAATTTTGCCCCGATCGCGCGATCGGGGTTTTTTCCATTCTCGGTGACATTAAAAAACAAGGGAATTGCTCCCTTGTTCTACCTAGCGAATTGTTGTGACTATTTTCAACTCAAAGCCATTAAACGGCTCCCGCTTCACTACTTTGCGGGGTTGTCAAGGCAGTAGATTCTTGTGTTTTTTGAGTTAACATTTGTCCGATTTCTTGATCAATAAAAAAGATTCCTTGCCCTTGTGTACCAATCATTTCAATTTTATCAAGAATACTCTTAAATAAAAATTCTTCTTGATGTTGCTCAGCAACATACCACTGTAAAAACTGAAGCGTTGCATAATCCTTGTCAGTAGAAGCCTGATGCACTAACTCATTAATTTTTTGAGTCACTAACTGTTCATGGTGAAAGGTTTGTTCAAAGACATCTTTGATCGATTCAAACTGGGTGGGAGGTGCATCAATTTGCCCTAAAATAGCTAAGCCTCCTGTTTCATTAACATAAGCTAAGAGTTTCTGCATATGCATTCTTTCTTCATTAGCATGTTCATTGAGAAAGGCAGCACAACCATCTAATCCCTTAAATGCACACCAAGAACTCATTTGTAAATATAAGTTAGAGGAATACATTTCCCAGTTAATTTGTTTATTTAGGGCATCTGTCATGGATTGAGATAACATAATTAAGTCCTCTAATTAAATACAGTGGGGGAATTGAAACGAAAGTGATACTCGATGATAAAAGTAGCCTCTGATTTCCTTAAGCAAAAAGGTGGGTTAATTTTAATCTGATGCAAGCGGAGAAAACTGTTACCACTTCAATAAATTAAATCGTTCCATATCAACGGTGTTGCGATTCCGATAAATAGCCAGAATAATCGCCAACCCGACTGCTGATTCTGCGGCAGCAACAATAATTACAAATACAGAAAAAACTTGCCCTTTAATATCAACAGGATCGATAAAACTCGAAAAGCCAATTAAGTTTAAGTTAACTGCATTTAGTAATAATTCGATTGACATTAAAACCCGAACAACGTTCCGACTGGTGACGAGACCATAAATGCCTATACAAAATAAACCAGCAGCAAGAATTAAATAATATTCTAATTGTAATTCCATGATTACTCCCTTCTTTTAAGTTAATTTTCAGATTGATCTTGTCCTACCGAGATCAGTTCTCGGGGACGTTCTTGAAGTTGATAAGCTTCCGTTTGGGCTAAATCGGCTTGTTTTTCTTCTGGAATTAAATCACGGCGGGCAAGAATAATTGCCCCAACCATCGTAATTAATAACAAAACAGAAGCTAACTCAAAGGGTAAGAGGTAATCACTAAAGAAATGCTTACCAATTTTAATAATCGAGCCATCGGTAACGACACCAGCGCGATCGGCAATTGACCAGGGAGTGGAAATTGCCATCGTTCCTAGTAGGGCAAATAAACCAATACAAACCAAAGCAGTTGCTCCAGTTCGGATCCAACTGCGACTCATGGCAGGAAAGGTTTCTTTTTTGTTGACCAACATAATGGCAAACAAAATTAAAACATTCACTGCACCGACATAAACTAAGACTTGAGAGGCGGCAACAAATTCAGCATTGAGTAATAAATACAGTCCTGAAATACTAATAAAAACGCCTCCTAATAAAAAGGCGGAATAGACAATATTTCTCAGAAGAACGACTCCAAGTGCAGCCGCAAACATCATCGTTGCTAAAACGAGAAATGAGACAAATTGAACGCCTTGTGCTAGATCCACGATTACTTTCCTTAATTCTCTACATGATTGGCAATGGATTCAGAGATGACGCCTTCTGTAACCGCGGAGTGCGGTGTCCCTTTCCTGTCGGCACAGAAGGCGCGTACTCTCATCCTAAGTGAGGGATGACACCAGAATTGGATGCCAGGTCGCTTTTCTATCCCAGGGAATCTTCGACTGGAACGGTTAGTTAATTTTTACTGGCTTCTTCTTCCTGATTGTCTTCTTCTTGCTGATTTTGCAGTTCCTCAAGAATATCTTGGGGATAACGACCGGCTCTTAGCGAGCCTTCTGGTAAATCATGGGGATCGGTAACCCCTTTCGGCAGATAACCAAACTCTCTAAGAGGAGTCACCATTGGATCTTGAGTAACTTTATAAGGAATGCGTCCCATGGCAACGTTATCATAATTTAGCTCGTGACGATCAAAGCTCGCCAGTTCATAATCTTCCGTCATGGAAATGCAGTTAGTGGGACAATATTCCACACAATTGCCACAGAAAATGCAAACACCGAAGTCAATGCTATAGTGTTTGAGTTTCTTCTGTTTTTTCTTACCAACTTTTTCAAACTCCCAATCGACAACAGGGAGATTAATCGGACAAACTCGTACACAGACTTCGCAGGAAATACATTTATCAAATTCAAAGTGAATGCGACCGCGATACCGTTCAGACGGAATCACTTTTTCGTAAGGATATTGAACGGTAACGGGACGACGTCGGAGGTGATCAAAGGTTACAGATAGCCCTTGACCAATATATTTAGCCGATTGCCAAGACGTTTTTGCGTAGTCGCCAACTTGTTGGAGAATTTTAAACATAAGTTTTGTTGTTGTTGCTTCAAAAAATATTGGCAGAAAGTGACAAAGCAGTTAGCCGCCAAAGAAAGCAGGAAAAGCAAGTTTTAGTCCTGCTGTCAGGAGTAAGTTAACGAGTGATACCGGAAGGAGGAATTTCCAGCCTAGATCAAGGAGTTGGTCAATGCGAACCCGGGGCACTGTCCACCGTAATAAGATAGCAATAAATACCAAGAAGTACGCTTTAACCAACGTCATCGTAATTCCTAAAGAAGCGGTTAAAACTTGCAACCAAGGGGTATCTTGACTGACGCCAAACCAATTTGCCAGTTGACTCAGCGGCACCGGGAATTCCCAACCGCCTAAATAGAGAATGGCAACTAAGACTGCGGAGAGGACAAGGTTCACGTAAGACCCGAGATAAAATAGAGCAAATTTCATGCCCGAGTATTCGGTTTGGTAACCGGCAACTAACTCTTCTTCAGCTTCGGGTAAGTCAAAGGGCAAACGCTCACATTCAGCAAGGGCAGCGATCCAGAAAATGATAAATCCTAAGGGCTGTCGCCAAACATTCCAGCCTAAGATACCGTAACCGGCTTGTTGTTCCACAATGTCAATCGTGCTTAGACTATTGGACATCATCACGATCGCGAGCACCGACAGAGCAAGAGGAATTTCGTAACTAATGGATTGCGCTGCCGCTCTCAGTCCACCAATCAGGGAGTATTTATTGTTGGAGGCATAACCTGCCATCAGCAAGCCAATCGGGGCAATACTAGAAAGGGCAATCCAGAGAAAAATACCCATTCCCACATCCGTGATGATGAGATTCTGGCCAAAAGGAACAATCAGATAGGAGAGAAAGACGGGAATCACCACTAAAACCGGACCCAAAGTAAAGAGCAAGGGATCCGACTTAGCGGGCGTGATGTCTTCTTTAAAGACGAGTTTAATGCCATCAGCGACCGGTTGCAGGACTCCCAAAGGTCCGGCATACTCGGGACCAATGCGTTGTTGGGCGGCTGCAGAAATTTTCCGTTCTAGCCAAACGGTAACCAGCACACCCACTGTCGCAGCAATGATCATTAAAAACATCGGTAAGGGCATCCACAGGGCTTTCGCAGCACCTGCAGGAACACCAAATGTTTTAAGGGATTCAATAAAACTTGCTCTGAGATCAATTCCTGAATTCATGCGTTTTGCGGATTAAATTTACAGTATGATTGAGATCAATCGAGGCATCGATTTTCCCAAAAAAGTTAACCATGCTTAATTAAGATTTGTTTCCTACCGATCAGTATATCGTTCTCCCTGGTAACTTCTAGCAGGGTTAGAGGATGGTTCTGCTTATCGATGCGATTATCGTTTCTCAATCGGTACATAAGCTCGGTTGTGTTCTCCCACATAGTCTTGTGTCGGTCGGAAAATGCGATTCACCGCTAATTGTTCTTTCCAATGGGCTAACCAACCGGCAACACGAGCAATGGCAAAAATCGGAGTAAATAAGTCAGTGGGGATGCCAAGATGGCGATACACTAAGCCGGAATAAAAATCGACGTTGGCATAAATTCCCTTATGACCGAGTTTTTCTTCAATGACTCTTTCTAATTCCAAAGCAATAAAGTAGTAATGGTCATAGCCTAGTTTTTCAAAGAGTTTTTCCGCGAGTTCTTGTAAAATCACCGCTCTGGGATCTTTGACTTTATAAACGCGATGACCAAAGCCCATAATTTTTTGTTTGTTCGCGATCGCGTTTTCAATATAGGGGCGCACATTTTCCACAGAACCAATCTCTTCTAACATGGTAATCACTTCTTCATTCGCACCACCATGAAGCGGTCCAGCGAGCGTGCCTACCGCAGATGCCATTACCGCATACGGATCAGTCAGCGTCGAAGCAGTAACCATTGCAGAAAAAGTGGAAGCATTGATGGTATGTTCAGCATGGAGCGTTAAACAAACATCAAAGACTTGCGCGGCAAAGGGATCGGGTTCACGCTCAGTGAGCATATATAAAAAGTTACTGGCGTAATCGAGATCATCTCGCGGTTGGACCGGATCATTCCCTTTACGCATTAATTGAAACGCTGCGACCATTGTGGGAATTTTCGCCAGGAGACGAACCACAGCTTCTCGGATATATTCTGGGTTATCAAGGGCGCGTCGGGAGTAGAATAAGCCTAAAGCTGCTGCTGAAGCTTGCAAGGCATCCATGGGATGTCCACTTTCAGGAAAACACTTCATCATATCCCGAATGTGATATTTAATTCGGCGATGATAGCGAATTTCAGTTTCAAAGCTTTCTAGTTCCGCTGGCGAGGGTAATTGTCCCCAAATCAGGAGATAAGCTGTTTCTAAGAAATGACTGTGATTTGCGAGTTCTTCAATGCGAATTCCTCGATACTCTAAGATTCCCTGAGTCCCATCAACATAGCTGACTTCGGAACGGGCTGCAGGAATTCCTTCTAAACCAGGTTGGTACTCGCAGACTTTCATAGAACAATTACCTTTCTTAAAACAGAGTGAATCTGAAAATAATTTATCGCAAAATTGCTGATCATAGTTCAACTTCTTAGTTGTTTGAGCCGTCAATTGTTACGAAAATTCTAGATAATGGAGAAATGTCCCTCTACTTGAAAAAACGCTTTTCACTCTTTTTGGAGTCTCTTTTATGTCTTGGAGTCGCCTCATTAGCGCCATTATTGCCATCACAGTTGCCCTGGGAATGATTATCTTGGGAGGATGGTATTTTACTGCCGGATTCTGTGTGATTGTTTTTTTAGGACAACTGGAATATTTTCAGTTAGTGCGCGCGAAAGGGATTGAACCAGCGGCAAAGACGACATTGGTTGTTTCACAATTACTCTTGATCACCGCAGCGATCGCGCCGAATTTGACCGATGCCATGTTTCCAGTAGCGGGCAGCTTAATTTGCTTTTACTTACTGTTTCTCCCCAAAATGTCCACAATTGCTGACATTGCAACCTCTCTCCTTGGACTTTTTTATGGCGGTTATTTACCCAGTTATTGGATTCGGTTGCGGGTGGGAATTGATCAGAATGTAGAAACCATCTTACCCCTAAATGGCTATTGGCCAGAGTCTTGGTTGGATTTAGCCAATTGTCCGCAAGGATTGACATTAACCTTTCTCGCCTTTGGTTGTATTTGGGCAGCAGATATTGGGGCATATGTGATGGGAAAATTTTTAGGAAAAACCCGCTTGTCTGAGATTAGCCCCAAAAAAACAGTTGAAGGGGCAATTTTTGGCTTTCTGGGTAGCATGATGGTTGCTGTCTGGGGGGCGTGGTATTTGCATTGGCAATTGTGGTGGATCACAGGGCTTTTTTTGGGAGTCATGATTGGCATTAGCAGTTTGTTAGGGGATTTAACCGAGTCGATGATTAAGCGCGATGCTGGGGTTAAAGATTCCGGACAGTTGATTCCAGGACATGGGGGAATTTTAGACCGCACAGATAGTTATGTATTTACGGCGCCGTTGGTTTATTACTTTGTGACGCTCTTATTGCCCTTATTAGATATGACAGTTTGAGAGAGAGAGGGTTAGGGAATAGGGAACAGGGAATAAAGGATGTACTTCATATAGCAATCAGGAGTCAGATGTGAGAAACTAATTCCCTCGTCCCTGTACTCGTCGCCTCGAATGTGGCTTCTTCTCATGAATCATTCCTGACTGCTATAAGAATTAAGAATTGCTATATTTTTCTCCTAATTATCTTCCGATGCCCTAAAACCGACTGGTAATTCCCAAACATAACGCTGGTAAAACGAGAAAAATGCTAATAAGATATCCCAAGGCAGCAAATTTATATTGAACGGCTAATTCAGCTAAAAAACGCGCTCCTCGAAGCGGGATTTCTCGCACAATCGGTAAGGAATAAATAATGACAACACCTAGAGAATTATACAGTAAATGGACGAGCGCAATTTCTAAGCCGGGGAAAGCTGCATCGCCAGTGAAAGCAGTTGCTGCAAAAAGAGCAGTTAAACAAGTTCCAATATTAGCCCCTAAAGTAAACGGATAAATTTGTTCTAAAGTAAAGATACCGTTACCTGCAAGGGGAATCATTAAACTAGTCGTCGCTGAAGATGATTGGATTAAACAAGTAATCCCGGTTCCAGCTAAGATACTCACGATTGGATTACTTCCTATTGCCTGATGTAAAATCTTTCTTGCTTTTCCTACCAACAAAAATTTTAAGACTTTACTCAAATAAAAAATACTTCCGAAAATTAAAATTGCCCCCAAAAGGGCGAAAGCAATTCCATTTAGTCTTGCTGGTAACGTATGACTTGCTATAAGCAATTGATTCAGCAACGGTTGAATTAAAAAATCTAAAATATTAAAAGAAAATAAGTTCCAACTTTGCTCAGGATTGAGTAAAAGGTTGGCAAGGTATTTGGCACTATTTTCTAAGCCATGAAACGTTATTTCTAAAGGAAAAAATAAGAGTAAACAACATAAATTAAAGCAATCATGAACCGTTGCAGCCGCAAAGGCTCTTTTAAATTCATCAGATCTGTTTAGATGCCCTAAACTAACAATTGTATTGGTGATTGTTGTACCGACATTTGCCCCCATAATGATGGGAACTGCTGTGGCAACGGGTAACCCCCCTGCGACTAAACCTACAACAATTGAACTAACGGTACTTGAGGATTGAATTAAAGCTGTAGCTAAAATACCAATAATTAGTCCGAGAAAAGGATTCGTAGCGAATGTAAATAAGGCTTCTGCTTCTTCTCCAAGGGCAATTTGAAAGCCAGTGCTAATGACACGAACTGCAACTAAAAGAAAATATAAAAATGCAATAACGGCAAGCCAATTAAAAACTGCACTTTTACGCCATTTTTCCCAAAAATTTAGCAATAAATTACTCACTCGAAGGTTACTTGATCATAAATATTAGCAAGGGGAGTCGTTATCTTACCCACTGCTAAAGTCAGAATAGAATCTAACCCATGATACTCGGTAAATAACCATTGATTCGTATCCGTTTTCCGGTAATGTTCAATTTGTGGAGAAGATTGGTCAATTAAGACATATTCCTGAAAAGAGGAGAGACTGCGATAGGCTTTGAATTGTTCATTTTTATCGTAATCTTTCGTTGAGTTGGATAAAACTTCTGTAATTAAACACGGATTCGTAATTGTATCTTTGCGTCCTTCCTGAAGCTGTAATTCTCCTTGGATGACCATTAAATCAGGATAGGTATAAATATTTTTTTCTGGAATCCATAGTCGTTGTTCACTAAAGAAAATATCATACTTGCTTCCTTGGAGTGCCAACTTAAAAGCAAAGTAAGTATTACCAATAATTCGGTTATGATTCGGGGTGCCACCTACCATGGATCTAATTTCACCATCAAGATATTCGTGACGTTCCGGAGAGTTAACTTCAAAATCAAGATACTCTTGGCAGGTATATTTTTTTTGTTCAACTGGTTGGCTAACCATAACGTTACTCCTGCTGATGCAGTTGCTCTAAAATGCCCTCTAATTCTTTGATTTTATCGCCATATTCTCCCCAATTTCCCGCTTGGGCAGCTTGTTGGGCGTCTCGATAAACATCGATCGCGCGTTGGGTTAAATTATCAGGGATTGGGGTTTGGGCAGTGGGTTGCTCTTGCGCCGGTGGCGGTGGAACTGTTTCTTCTCCAAAAACAGCTGAGATGGCTGATTGTAAAGTCGGGCGCATCACTAAGTTATCTCCATGGGCAACCACAACTCGCTTGAGTTGGGGTAATTCTCCTTGTTCGGCCCGTAAATAAATCGGTTCGACATAAAGAATGGATTCTTCAATGGGAATGACGAGTAAGTTGCCGCGAATCACTCTTGAACCTTGTTGGTCCCAAAGACTTAACTGTTGCGAAATCTCTGGGGTTTGATCAATTCTTGCTTCAATTTGACTGGGGCCATAAATGAGTTCTTGTTTTGGAAATTCATATAACAATAATTTGCCATAATTTTCCCCATCGGACCGCGCTGCCATCCAAGCAATCATGTTATCTTTATTAATAGGCGTAAAGGGTAAAATTAGTACAAACTCTGCTCTGTCCGCCTCGGGTAAGCGCATAATAGTGTAATAGGGTTCGACTAATTGCTGATTGCCTTCATAAGTTTCTGTTGCAAATCGCCATAAGTCTTCCTGGTTATAAAACACTTCCGGATTACTCATGTGATAGGCCAAATACATTTGAGTCTGGATTTTGAATAAATCTAAAGGGTAGCGGAAGTGAGATTGCACTTCTGGAGAAACCTCACTCATGGAAGTGAATAAGCTAGGAAAGATTTTTTGATAGGTTTGAATCAGCGGATCGGATTCATCGGTAATGACAAACCGTAATGTGCCATCGTAAGCATCAACAATCACTTTGACCGAGTTCCGAACATAATTAAATCCACCGGCAAGCAGTTGGGTATTTTGTCCCTGTTGTAAGATGGTTCCCGCATTATTAATCGCGGAAACCGGTTCAGAATAAGGATAATAATCGCTGACCGTATAGCCTTCCACGATCCACTTCATACGACCATTAATTAAGGTTATGTAAGGGTCGGCATCTAAGCGTAAAAATGGCGCGACATGGTTGATGCGTTCGCGAATATTGCGATAATAATGAATCCGAGATTCCGGTTGAAACTGAGTGGAAATAAGAACTTTGAGACTGCCCAAATCATACGCATAGAGTAAGCGATGCCAAAAGGAACCAATGTCAACCCCCCCAGCACCGTCATAACGGTTGCTGGCATTATCTTCTCCCAGGGGGTAATCAAACTCATCTTCCACCATGCCGGTAAAAATATAGTTATTGGTTTCCTCACCGTAATAAATACGCGGTTGTTCCACTTCTAAATTGACACTAGAAACTGGCGGAATATCTTTAATCAGTAATTCTGGCAAGCCTTGTGAGGTGACTTGATTCACAGGACTCATCACTAAGCCATAACCGTGGGTATATTTGAGACGTTGACTGACCCAGCGATCTTGCGGGGCGCGAGATAATTCTCGTGGGGATAACATCACTTGGCGGTAGGTATCATTGATGGTGTAGCGGTCAATGTCTACATCGCGGAAGTTATAGTAGGGACGAATTTCCTGCAGTTGTCCATAAGTGGTGAGGAGTGGACGATAATCCCAGAGGCGAATGTTGCGGATGGTGCCTTGGTTATCTTCAACGGCAGCGCGATCGAGCATTCCTTGGGCGGGATAATTATCTCGTTCCACGCCACTAAGGTTATAAGCATCTCGGGTGAGGGCAATATTATTTTCAATGTAGGGTCTTTCTTTCGCCAGTTCATTCGGTTCAACGATAAACTGTTGTTGAAATCCTGGATAAGCCTGATACAACAGGATATAAATCACCAGATATAAAGTAATTCCTGTTATCGGTAGCGTGAGGCTATTCTGCCCAGCTGAAGCGATGAAAACAACGGCTAAGGCTAACGCCATAAATCCCATGCCGGTTAAGGCAGTGAGACGGGCATGAGTATCGGTAAATCCCGCCCCGGAAACAACACCTTCAGTCGAGTAAAGTAAATCGTAACGCTGTAGCCAAAACTGAAACGCAATTAAAAAAGCTAATCCTGCCAGGAGTAGACAAATGTGGGCTTTCGCTTCGCCATAAATTAAGTACTGCCACCCCCGACTGAGATTAATGGTTCCTTTTAATATATAAACTGCACCGGCAACTAGTAATCCCGTTAGAAACAGGGCAAATAACCAATCCTGTAGCCCTTCATAAAACGGAAGCTGAAAGAGATAAAATCCAATATCCCGTTCGTAGATGGGATCAGTGCGATTAAATTCCGTGGTGTTCAGAAATTTGAGTAGCGTATCCCAAGCGGTGATACTTGCCCCAGCAGCGGATAAGGAGATAAAAAAGATAATGATCGGTGCAATATATTTGGGGAGGCGATCCGCATAAAAAGATAAATCGCTGCCTTCTAAAAGACGAATTGTGGAGTAGCGAGTCACGCGCATCGCAAACCAATAGTTTAACCCTAAAAAGAGGGCAAAAATAAGAAAACTGCCGACCCAAGTAATGCCTCGCCATGTCAGCAGTGTCCAGAAAACGTCAGAAAACCCAACCGCGCTAAACCACCAAGATTCAGTCGTTAAATGCACTAAGGTTCCTGAAAAGATCAAAATCAGGATGAGGGCGACCAAAGGAGGAATCAGCCACCGCCAGTTGGGAATTGCATTCGGTCGTTTCGCTACCATAAGTGTCCAGTTCGGGCTACGACTTCTATTGTAGGATTGTCATTGGTCATTGGTCATTAGTTGTTCGTCTTTCGTCATTGGTCATTAGTTCTTTGTTCACTCGTCACTCACTGAGTCTTCAGTAGTCTAACTCACCCGCCAATCACGAACAATCCCTCCCCAATACCATGAGGAGGGATTCCGAGAAGGATTTGAGGTCGTCAGTCAAGCTTTAGTTATAAACTTTACCGCCGCCCCATTGTCTTCCTCGAACGTTAGGCTGAATGAGAATATGTGCCGCGATCGCTTCTAAATCGTCTTCGGTTAAGTTTCTCATTTCGGGATAAATGTCAGAACGAGTGGTGTTAGGATGAATTTCTTCAATCTCCATTTCCCCATCATAGGTAGTGGGGTTTTTCATATAATCAATCAATCCGGCAATATTATCCCGTGCGGGTTCGGCACCCTCTAATGCTTCTAAACTCAAGCCAACATTAGGATTCGTTTTAGTGACGCCGCCTAAATGACATTGAGCACAAACATCATTAAACAGACGTTTTCCTCTTTCTGCTTCTTTGATACTGATAACAACTTCATCGCCTTGGTCGTTATATTTAACCGTGCGACTTTCTTTATCGAGTTCTAAAGCAGAGACAGGATCGACGAGCAGTTGACAAGCAAAAAACACAGTTGCCACTGTGATTAAAATGAGTTTTCGCAACATGAATGGTTCTCCTCAGAACGCTTTTTGATTCTTTTATATTGTCTTCTAGTTTTGGGACTCAGTTAAATTTTTGTCTCCGCTGATACCAGAGGACTGGCGATTTTGAGACAAAATATGTTGGATCACTGCTTTTGCATCTTCCAACGCGAGACAGGTGTCTTGGTTTTTATAAGTGATTCCGAGTTGATCGCAATAATGGAATACCTCTTCAACAGAAAGATGATACTCCCTTGCGAGATCGGTAATCGCAAGTTGTGCAAATCCCATGGGGAAAGAATAGAGGAGGATGATTCCTTAATGCCTTACTAAGGTAGCAACGGCATACTGATTGTACCAAACACAGGGAACAATGCTGAATTCATCGTTCATAATTCATAATTGGTGAAGTGACCTCTAGATTTCGTAAGGATTTAAGATAACTGTGGTTTTTTCCTCAATTTCTTCCACTGAACAGGGGACCTGGCAATGGCGACAAAACAAGGGATTAAGCTATTTGCAGTGTCGGTTGTTAGAAGAATTTCCTCATGGCTTTTTTACGCGCCATTTTGTTGATTACTCTCTAGAAGCATTAACGCAAGTTATTGCCCCGGATACAACGGTGTATCGCACTAAACAGGTGCATGGAAAACGAGTCGTGACGCCTTCAGAAATCGCGCAAGAAGAGGAGAAAGTTGTCGCAGCCGATGGTTTATACAGTGATGAGAAAAAACAAGCGCTTTGGGTTGCCAGCGCCGATTGCACGCCCGCTTTAATTGCAGATGTGAAACGGCAAAATGTAGCTGCCGTTCATGCGGGATGGCGAGGAACAGCATTATCCATTTTACCGATCGCGATCGCGCGCTTTTTAGAAAGCAATAGCCAACTTTCTGATTTACGGGTTGCCCTGGGACCTGCCATTAGTGGAGAAGTGTATCAGGTGGATTTAGCAGTGGCGGCACAAGTGGGCAGTAGCTTATTGCCAACAGACGCTGATTTATCTGCTGAAGCAATTGTAGAACAGCTTTGGCAATTCCATGGTTCACCGTTGCAACCTGACCCAGAACCGGAAAAAGTCCGTTTAGATGTCCGTCGCGTCAACACCTTACAATTGGAAAAAATGGGGTTTCATCCCGAACAAATTGCTGTTGCTCCCCATTGTACTTATCAAGAACCAGAACACTTCTTTTCCTATCGTCGGAGTCGAGAAAAGGCAGTGCAATGGTCAGGCATTGTTAGTAACGCTTAACCACACGCTGCATTTCTTTTTCATCTTCACGGCGTTTAATTGTTTCGCGCTTATCGTGTAATTTTTTCCCTTTCGCCAAGCCAATTTGGATTTTCACAATCCCTTTCTTGAGATACATCTTTAAAGGAACGAGCGTTAATCCTTTTTGTTCGGTCTTTCCGATTAACTTACTAATTTCTTGACGGTGCAGTAACAGTTTGCGACTGCGTTTCGGGTCATGATTAAAATAAGAACTCGTTGCTTCGTAGGGAGAAATATTAACGTTGATTAGCCAAACTTCTCCTTTACGAATTAAGGCATAGCCATCTTGTAAATTAACCCGTCCAGCTCGAATCGATTTTACTTCCGTTCCAATTAATTGAATTCCCGCTTCATAAGTTTCTAAAATTTCATAGAGAAAGCGGGCTTTGCGATTTTCAGCAATAATTTTAATCCCACCGGGTTGATTTTCTTTACTCATAATCTTTTTATTATAGCGTTTCTTAAACAGTTAATAATTTCGTCTGATGGATCTGAAGTTACCGCTTCGGAAACTGACCCCAGACAGAAGTAATCACACTACTCAAGATTACCCCTGACGAGAATTAAAACGACTATTATTAAACATTTAATAAATCAGTCAATGTCGCAGGAAGCGGTAATAAAATCATGACTAATAGCGTTAAAGCTAAGAAGCCTAATAAATCGCGAAAATCATCTAACTCTGTCACATCATTGAGTGCAGGTTCATCGATTAAAGGCATAAAAAATAGAATGATTGCCCAAATCAGAAAACTAGGTTCAGCTAAGGCAAGCAATAACATTAAAAACCGAGCAATTTGACCAATAATGACGGCTGTCCGTTGTCCATAGATGGCATGGGCAATGTGCCCGCCATCGAGTTGCCCCACCGGCATTAAATTCAAAGCAGTAACAATTAAGCCAATATATCCCGCGATCGCGACGGGATGTAAATCGAGGGCGGCTTCCGCTCCGAATTCACTCCCTAAAGCAATTTTACAAAAAACAGTCATCAACAAGGAAGAACGAGGATCAAGGGAATTAATATTGAGTAATGCCGAATCTTCAGAAAGAGAAACAATTTCTGATAAAGAGAGTCCCCAAAGTAACAGTGGAACGGTCATCACAAATCCCCCTAAGGGTCCCGCGATCGCGACATCAAATAAGGCTTTGCGATGAGGCACCGGTGAACGCATTTGGATAAAGGCACCAAAGGTTCCTAAAAAGAACGGAACCGGAATAAAATAAGGTAAAGTCGCCCGAATTTTATAGTAAATAGCCGTGCAGTAATGACTAAATTCATGACACCCTAAAATCCACATCAGGGTTAAGGCATAGGGTAAACCTTCTCGTAATAATTCTGGATTCGCTTGAAATTCCTCAGAGGAGACGCCCGCTAAATTTGCGCCAATAATTGTGGTTGTAAATAGAGTAATAATAGCTAACCCAAACGATAGCCAAGGTTTATTTAAATCATCATCAGTTTTGTTTTTTACCTTTTCCTGTTTTGGGTTCGGAACCAGTGCAAAAAAAGGTTCTCCTTGCAAACTTTCTTGAAATAAAATTAAAAAGCGATCACCAAACTGATTTTGGACATTATTTGTGATTTTTTGGTATGCCTTTTCTGGGACAGTTCGCAATTTTCCCCGACATAAAACAGCTTGTCCCCCATAATCAACATTTTGTAGATAGTAAACTTCCCAAGGGAAACAACGCTTTAATTTTTCTTCTTCGGAGTGAGTTAAGAGACGAGTTGATTGAGAATTCTCAGAATCTTTCTCAGGGGAAGAATGGTCTAACTGGGTTTGCAGTGGTTCTTTGTTCGTAGCAACAGTCGAATTTTCCGGAGTGCGATCTTGTCTTCCCCGTTGCAAAAGCCAAAAATACAGAAGAGGGGAAATTAAAAAAGGAATTAAAATTAATAAAATAGGAATGGGTTCTTCTTCACCCATTAATAAAAGCCAAAGTGTCCAAGTAAAAGCAGGCGTCATTACTACTAGCCACAATAACCAGATCGGAGTACTTGTTAAGCCACTTGCACTACGACGCACCAAAAGATAAGTTATTCCTGCTAACAGTAATAAAATTACGAAAAAATCCATATTGAACTCAGTGAGTGGGCAAAATTAACAGTAATCATGGATGAATCTTGTGAGTACTGACTTTCTTAAATACATGGGAAATTTAAGGCGTCATCACTGACTTTGTGCTAGATTAGTTGTCCTGCTTCTATCCTGACATAGATTTTCTAGATAAAACGCTAACCCCCATGTGTGCTGACGCTAACAAAAATCAAACTTCTGCCATGACCTCCCCCCCAAAACCTCCCCGTGAAATCTTAGCAGGGATTTATGCTTTTGCTCCGAATCGAGAAACTTTAGGCGGGACAGCTTACTTTATTCTAGGTAAAGCCGGGAATATTTTAGTGGATTGTCCAGGATGGAAGGAAGGGCAAAAATCAGCTTTTCAAGCATTTTTTCAACAGCAGGGCGGGGTGCGTTGGTTATTTATTACTCATCGGGATGGCATGAGTCAAGTCCGTAACCTGCAATCGGATTTAGGCTGTGAAGTGATTGTCCAAGAACAGGAAGCCTACTTACTACCGGAGGTAACACTCACCTCATTTGCCGAAGAAATTACTTTTGGGGAAGCAACGGGCATTTGGACGTGCGGTTATTCTCCTGGATCTTCCTGTCTCTATTTACCCGTTCACGGTGGGGTTTTATTTTCCGGTCGTCATCTCTTAGTTAATCCGGAAGGAAAGCTCATGCCAATTGCGAGTCGTAAAACTTTCCACTGGCGCAGACAGTTAAGAAATGTTGAGAAACTCAAAGCAAAATTTTCTCCTGAAACCTTAAGCTATATTTGTCCAGGGGCAAATACTGGGTTTCTGAGAGGGAAAGGAGTAGTTAAAGATGGGTATCAAAAATTGATTCATTCTGACAGTGAGAACACCTTCTAATCGCTTTGTTGTCTTTTGATTTTTTTCTGCAAACGATTTTGGTTCGATAGTTGTACAAAAAAGACACCCACAACAACGACTCCTAAACCAATGATATCGGTGAGTTGTGGAATATCGCCAAAGGCAAGCCATGCCATTCCCATCGTAACGGGTGGACCGAGATAAAAAAGGCTCGCTACTCGTGTAGCATCTAATTCAGACAGAAGTTTCCACATTAAACCATAAGCACCAAGGGAAACGCCAAGAATGAGCCAGCTTAACGTTGCCACGAATGGTACATTCCATTGTATAGTTAATTTCTCTACTCCGATCGCGGGGAAAAATAGGATGAACGCTGTGGCAAGGCTTTGATAAAACAAATTTTGGCTAACATTGAGAGGAGTCTGAGCTTGCGGTAAAACTTCTCGTCGGCGTTGTAGAAGACTGGCACAGGTAATGGCAATAACAGAACCAAAAGGGATAAAGTAACCAATGGTGGAAGCGTCATTATTGAGTTGGATTCGGGTTCCCACCGCGATCGCGACACCAAGAAAGCCAATGGTTAAGCCAAACCACTGTCGGAGATTCGGGTGTTCTCCAACAACAATTCCCGATAAAGCCCCAGTAACAAGGGGTTGTAGGGCAACGACCAGCGCGACAATCCCTGCGGGAACATTTTGTTCTAAAGCGAGGAGGGCGCAACTGAGCCAAACGCCATGGGCTAAAACTCCGACGAATGCAGTATGAACAAACGTTCCCCGATTGGGAATCACGAAACGATTGCTGGCTTTAAGATACAAGAACAAAATCAGGGTCAATAGCAAATATCGCCAGAATAGTAATGTAAACGTCCCTGTAAAGGGTAAACCGTATTCTGCCCCAATAAAACCAGAGTTCCAGAGTAAGACAAACGCGATCGCGCGCCCAGTCGTTGCTAATTGTGAATTTCCCATGCAACTCAATCCTGATCAAAAAATCATTAAAGCCTCCATCCTACCACCTGCCAAAATCGACAAGAGTATAGCTTAGGATGGAACTTGATTCTTGATCACCAATTTGATATTAAGTGGGAACCGGTTCGCCCGGGCGTAATTTTGCCCATTTTCCGGCTTCTTCGAGGAAACTTTCACAACCAACGACATCCCATTCCACCTCGATGTATTCTTCTCGGGGACGAATGTTAACATTCACCGTCGGTTCAACCGGTTCAAAATTGGGGTTATCCGTAAGGTGAGGTTGTTCGTGCTGCGTTTCTACAGCATGATAGGTTGTGCAGCGATCAACGTAGTGGCAGTTAATACAGATACACATGGTATGCTTTTTTCACCCTGCTTACTTTTAGTGCTAGTTTAGCTTAGGGAAAATTGATTATTCGTTCTTTGTTAACGGTTGTTTGATCAATGCTTTTTGAGGAGTCGTTTCGCAAACCCCTTTCAGTTAGATGAATAGTCCTCTATCCAATCTTCAGTTACCGTTTCCTCAGCAGTGGCTTCCGACCAATACTTGTTTAGTGGGAGGAACGGTTCGGGATGCGCTTTTAAACCGACAACGAAACCCCTTCGATTTAGATTTAATTTTAGAAGAAAAAGCCGTAGAGCTCGCCCGTGAAATTGCCAATCGCTGTCAAGCTGGTTTTGTCGTCTTAGATGCCCAACGGGATATCGCCCGGATTGTTTTTGCAGACGGAACCGTTGATTTTGCGAAACTGGAGGGAGAAAGTTTAGAACAAGACTTACGGCGTCGAGACTTTACCATCAACGCGATCGCGCATCATCTCCAGACTGAACAGCTTATCGATCCCCTTAATGGGAAAGAGGATTTAGAGGCAGGGGTGATCAAAATGGTCTCTGC